>DASRNL010000032.1:0-3567 GCA_035647415.1 Sphaerochaeta sp.
ATTCTCTGATTTCTATATCTACCGTTATCTAGCAAGCCAAGGAGTGCTTCCTGGGTACAACTTCCCACGACTGCCGCTTCTTGCCTGGCTGCCTAATACTACTGAAGAAAAGAATGATGCCACATCTCTATCCAGGTCTCGTTTTCTCGCTCTCTCAGAGTTCGGCCCTAGGAGCTTAATCTACCACCAAGGCAAAGTCTTCAGGGTGGTTAAGGCTAAACTCAATGCATCCACAGCTTTTGCGATGGCAGATGGGAGTACCCAGCTCTCCACCATTGATTTGATCATCTGTGATCAGTGCGGATATGGGATTATGGAGGCAGGGTATGCCGAGGCCGTAGAGCGCTGTCCCGGATGTAATGCCCTCATTACCGAGTCGATGAGGATAAATTCCCTCTACAAGATCGAGACCGTGGAGACGAGGCTTGTAGAACGCATCACGATGAATGATGAAGAGCGGAGGCGCATGGGGTATGACCTACAGACCTCCTACCGATTCTCGGGCAAAGACGGAGGTCAGGCTGTCGTCTCTACCGTAAAACTTGGTGAAGAGGACCTTGGCAACCTCATCTACGCTCAGGCGGCAACGGTATCGAAGATCAACAAGGGGTGGAAACGACGGGCTAAGAAGGAAGTGATGGGATTTTTGATCGATCCCCTCTCAGGATTCTGGAGCAAGGCGGATGATGAAGATCAGGATAAACAGAGTGCCGAAACTCCGGTGACCAACAACGTGAAGCCTCAGCGTATTGTGCCCTTTGTCGAGGATATCAAGAACATCTTGGTGTTCGCTCCCGGTAGCGAAGTATCCAAGGAAACCATGACTACCTTACAGGCAGCGTTGAAGCGAGGCATCGAGCAGGTGTTCCAGATCGAGGAAGCTGAACTTGCGGTAGAACCCCTCCCCAGTAGCGACAACCGCAAACGAATACTTTTCTACGAGGCGGTGGAGGGTGGGGCGGGTGTGCTGAATCGTCTCGCTGATGAGCCGAAAGCACTAGCAATGGTGGCTGATCAAGCACTGAGAATCATGCACTACAAAAAACAAGGTCTAACGTGGGATGCCGATACAATGATTGAAGCGCTTGATGAACAGGGGCACGCCTTCTGTGAGGCGGGATGTTATCGTTGTCTCCTCTCCTATTACAATCAGCCTGAACATGTGGATATCGACAGACGAAATCCTGATGCCATCAAGATTCTTGTGGCACTGGCAAATGGAATGGTCGAGCGATATGCACAAGAGCCAGAGGGAGAGATGAGCGGTCTTCAAGCCCGATTCATTGAGACATTGAAGAAGCACAATCTTCCAGTGCCCGACCGAAGCAACGTGCCGTTGAAGAGTGGGGGTACTCTCCCATTGGTATACTCCAAATATCGAACAGCTATAGTGTTTGGCAAGGCAGGCGATGAGGTGGTAGAGTACTGTGCCAATCGAGCATTTACGGTCTTAGATGTCGGTTCTGACGAGGGTTTGTGGGATCGAATACTTACACAGCCTCAAGGAATTTTTGATGAACAAGGAGTAGGGGAGCATGAGTGAATATCGACCTATGCCAGGCAATCTAGTGAGGGCCCGGGGAAGAGATTGGGTTGTCCAGGCAGGCTCGAGTGAGAAGGTGCTGGTGCTACGCCCGCTCCGCGGTGGTGATGAACTGGTGTATCTTGCTCCTGAGTTGGAAAAAGAGAGAGTGCGTCCTGCGTTCTTTGACGATCCCGCATCGACACAGCTGACCAACTTACGCTCTGCCTCCCTCTTTCGCAAAGCCCTCCTCTTGAAACTCCGTAGCGGAGCAGGACCATTTCGTTCATTTGGCAAGATTGCAGTAGAGCCGAGGACGTATCAACTGGTCCCCCTTTTAATGGCTTTGAAGATGGACCCAGTGCGGCTCTTGATCTGTGATGATGTGGGTATTGGTAAGACTATTGAGGCCTGTCTCATCGTCCGTGAACTCTGGGACCGCTTTGAAATTGATCGCTTTGCCGTACTCTGCCCGCCACACCTGGTCGAACAGTGGGTAGGGGAGCTGCAGGATCACTTCAACTTCCCTGCAGTGGCTCTGACCTCCTCTTCGGTGGCTTCACTAGAAAAGAACTTGCCGATGGGCCAATCCCTTTTTGATCGATATCCGGTTCTGGTGGTCTCTCTAGACTATATTAAAAACCCCAAGCACCGTGATTACTTTCTCTCCACTGCTCCAAACTGCATAATCGTGGATGAAGCTCATACTTGCACCAGCAAGGGAAAGGCTCAGCAACTGCGGTACGAGCTCCTTAAACGACTTTCACAGAATAAGAAGCGTTCACTTATCATGCTCACTGCCACCCCTCACTCCGGAGACGATGAGGCATTCCATAATCTCTTGGGCCTTCTTGATGAAAAGTACGAAACCCTTGGCGTGAACCCCGAACAAGACAAGAAGCTGAGGGAAGCCCTTGGAGATCAGCTAGTTCAGCGTCGAAGAATCGACATCATGGAGTGGGATGATGAATCGATCTTCCCAACTCGCAATGTAGCAGAGGTCTCCTACCGTCTAGATGAGCAGTGGCGGACATTCTTTGAGGAGGTACGCATCTACTGCGCCACTTTGGCCCAGACGTACGAGGATGCAAAAAGTCGAGTGGGCAAGATGATTTGGTACTCCATCCTTGCCCTCTTTAGATGTGTCTCCTCAAGCCCTTCATCAGCGGTGAGTGCCCTCACTACACGGCTAAAGAATATCAACGAGGAGCCGGTAAGCATAGAGCTTGAGGATATCCTTGACGATGAGGCTGTGGACTTTGCCATCAGCGATGCAACGCCAACCGAACTCTTTGCCGAGACACACGAGCTGAAACGGCTCTTGAAACAGGCGAAGAAGTTGGAACATGAGTATGATCCTAAGATTGATGCCCTAACCATCCACCTAAAGAAGAGGATCATCAAAGATGGGTTCCGACCGGTGATTTTCTGCAGGTACATTGCCACAGCAAAATATGTAGGTGAAAAGCTGAAAAAAGCATTCCCCAAACATCAAATTGATGTGATTACCGGCGAGCTCTCCCCAGAAGAACGACAGCAACGGATCATCGAGTTGGGAGAGCATGCTCAAATTATCTTGGTTGCCACCGACTGCCTCAGTGAGGGTATCAACCTGCAGGAGCGTTTTAACGCTGTAGTTCACTATGACCTGGCATGGAACCCCACCCGACACGAGCAACGAGAGGGCAGGGTCGACCGCTTTGGACAGAAGAGCCCCGAAGTTCGGTGTACGATGCTCTACTGCGAGGATAACCCGATCGACGGCTTCATCTTCAATGTCATCCTTCGAAAGGCAGATGCGATTAAGAAGGACCTCGGTATCCTTGTGCCGATTCCAGAGAACAATGAAGCCATCAGCAATGCGTTGGTGCAAGCTTCCCTCTTGAGACAGTCTTTCAGAGGAGAGGACAACCAGCTTACCTTCGACTTCGGTGAGATGAAAGAAGTGACCGAAGTCTTTGAGACCCCATGGAGGGATGCTCAAGAGAAGGCAAAAGCCAATCGCACAATCTTTGCGCAGCGCTCTCTCCACCCTGAGGAAGTGG
>DASRNL010000033.1:0-2155 GCA_035647415.1 Sphaerochaeta sp.
TCATCAATGTGGCCAAAGTCGGCAGCGACGTCGCCGCCGATGCCGAGGGCTTAGGGCGCTTGATCAGCTTGATCCTCAGGATGCCCAGCCCTCTGAACCCCTCCCAGCGCGCTCAGGCGATCATCACCCAGCTCAAAGGGATCGGCAGCGGCCGGTCGATGGGCTTTGGAAAGAATAGGGTGATGAGCCTCCCGGATGCGGTGGCACAGGTGCTGGAGCAGCACCTCGGTTCGACCAATGGCAACGGCCTCTACACAGGCTTGCCCGACGAGGATGATGAGGATGACCGATCCCTTCAGCTGGATCTGCAGCTTCCCGCCTCATCGAGTGTGACCCCGGATATCTGTCCGGTCTGCGGAAACGGCACCTTCGTCAACATCGAAGGGTGTAAGAAGTGCTTCTCCTGCGGCTATAGCGAGTGCTAAAGGCAAGAGAGGTGAGAGGGCGGCCCTGCTGAGCAGGGTCGTTCTGCTTCTTCACCCTGGCAACAGTGTTGCACACAACCTGTTTTTGAACCCTAAGAGAATACCCGTTAAGGAAATCTTTGGCCGCTGTGTTGCAAAAAATGATAGATTAGTTTATGATTGTTTCTTGGAAAATTCCGCCTAGAATTTTACTAGAACCATGCAATTAGGCGGCCGATCAGGTCGTTTCAAATACTGTTTTATGGAGTGCCAAAGATGGGTAACAAACGAAAGGTTACTATTGACGGGAACACCGCTGCAGCGCATATAGCCTATGCCTTCAGTGAAGTGGCCGCAATCTATCCGATCACCCCCTCCTCTGTGATGGGAGAGCTTGCAGACGCTTGGACCAGCCAAGGTCGCAAGAACCTCTGGGGAAAGTCGGTGGAGATTATGGAGATGCAGAGTGAAGCTGGAGCAGCTGGTACTGTTCACGGATCTCTGGTCGCCGGTGCAATGACCACCACCTTCACCGCAAGCCAGGGACTGCTTCTAATGATCCCAAACATGCATAAGATCGCCGGAGAGATGCTTCCGACAGTCTTCCACGTCTCAGCACGAAGCCTCGCAGCGCAGTCGCTGTCGATCTTCGGAGACCACTCTGACGTGATGAGCTGCCGCAACACTGGCTTTGCCATGACCGCAGCGAACAACGTCCAGGAGACGATGGACCTCGCCCTCGTTGCCCACCTGGCAACGCTCGAGTCGAAGGTCCCCTTCTTGAGCTTCTTCGATGGCTTTAGAACCAGCCATGAGCTCAGCAAGGTAGAAGAGATCACCTTGGACGAGATTCGCTCTCTCGTCGACGAAAAGTACATCCGCGACTTCCGCGACCGTGCCATGCGCCCCGAAAAACCGGTGCTGCGCGTAGCCGCTCAGAACGAGGACGTCTACTTCCAGGGTCGCGAGACCGTCAACCCCTACTACGAAGCCCTGCCTGAGCTGGTGCAGAAGTATATGGATAAGGTTGCCAAGGTCACCGGCCGAGCCTTACACCTCTTTGACTATGTGGGTGCCGAAGATGCAACCGATGTAGTCATCATCATGGGTAGCGGTGCTGACACCTTTGAGTGGGTCAGCGACTACCTCAACAAGAGCGGTGGAAAGACCGGTGTTCTGAAGGTCCGCCTCTATCGTCCCTTCAGTGCCAAGCACTTTGTCGACGCACTGCCTGCAAGCGTGAAGCGCGTTGCAGTGATGGACCGCACCAAGGAGCCTGGCGCTCTTGGTGAGCCTCTCTACCAGGATGTCGTCACCGCCCTCAGCCAGATGGACCGCGGTGGTATCAAGGTCATCGGAGGCCGCTACGGACTCTCCAGCAAGGACTTCACTCCGACCCACGCAAAAGCTGTCTATGACCACCTTGGTGGCGAAGCCTTCAGCAACTTCACCGTCGGTATCAACGATGACGTTACTGGCCGCTCGATTCCCATCAAGGAAGCGATCAACGTTGTTCCTGAAGATGTCGTCTCCTGTATGTTCTGGGGACTGGGCAGCGACGGAACCGTTGGAGCGAACCAGAACTCCATTAAGATTATCGGTGATAACACCGATATGAACGCCCAGGCGTACTTCTCCTACGACTCGAAGAAGAGTGGTGGAATCACCATCAGTCACCTTCGCTTCGGAACGAGCACGCTGACGATGCCCTGGTTGATCGACCACGCCGACTTTGTCGCCTGTCACAACCC
>DASRNL010000034.1:0-2913 GCA_035647415.1 Sphaerochaeta sp.
GTGCGACATTGTGCATGATGGAGAAGCCTTTGACCCGGCTGGCGTTCTCGGCATCGCCGTGAGCACTCACCACCGAGCCTGGGTCGCTCTCATCCTCCCAGTAGCGCAGCTCTACGGCGATCTCTTCGTTGATCGCTGGTAAAAGTGCCTGTGGGTCGATAATGGGGAAGCCGAAGAAGGAGAGTTCGCTCGCTTCGGCGTAGCTTAACGAGCGGATCACCTGAGCTGAAGGCACCTCACGTTCATCAGCGCTCTTTAAAAGAGAGGAGGTATTCCAGAAGGTTACGCCACTGGCGCCCAGATCGCAGGCAAGCAAGGAGGCTGCGTACTCACTACGAAGCGTCTTGGTCGTCACCGCCTCACCTTGGGGGAGGGTGCCGAAGACGTAAAGGACTCGGTGACGGGCGACAAGGTCCTCTGAAACCGCTGTATATTCGGCAAGCTGTGCATCAATTTCTGAACCAAGGGTCCAGTGGGTCACCAGATCGGCAACCCAGCTGTCGGTCAACGCTTCGATGTGGCTGAGAATCGCAGTACTGCTCTCCTTCACTATCCAGACGGATTTCAAGATATCCTCAATATCGGAGAAGCCTTGTTTGATACGCTCCATCACCTTTGAGCCAAGGGCGATAGGAAGCAGTTCTTCGATAACAGCATTCCATGCTTTGAACCGTTGTTCCTGCACCGACCAGAGCTTTTCATCACGGCTTTCAGCGAGTCGCAAGAGAGAGGAGAGCTCAAGGGTGGCATCAAGCAAGGGGGCAAGGACCACCACCTGATGCGCTTCTGGATAGGATTGGATAATCCGTACCATCCGTTCACACCCTGGTTTTGAAAGAAGGTTTCGACTCTCTAATGCATGAATTCGTACTGCTCTCACATCGCTCTCCTATACAACTATGTTCAAGATATCAAACATTCGAGTGAACAAAGTCCACCTCTGGATATGACAAGAGAGCCCGAGTTGGGCTCTCCATAATCGAGTGCGTATCTATAGCCCTATTATACGAGCTTTTCGACTCGACCACTGCGCAAGCAGCGGGTGCAGACTTTAATGGTCTTAGGGGTATCCTTCACCAGCGTCTTCACGCTGACGATATTGGGACGGAATACGCGCTTGCTTTTCACGCCGATATGCTGACCAACGCCGCCTTTTTTCTTGGCTTGACCCTTACGGGGTACGCTGTGACCGGCAACTGTTCCTTTTCCGCAAATTTCACATCTACGTGCCATAACTATATCCACCTTATCTACATCGTTCGTTTTTGGCTCTGTGAGCCATGGGAAGTCGCATTAAGCCTCCAGTGGGCACCGGTGTCCGTGAGCAGGTCCTCAAGACTCGAACACAGTGGACTTCAACCTTTAGCAAATTATCAGATAATGGCTTTTGTGTAAAGAGAAAGGGCCGTTATTCTGTATTTTCCCTTGTAGCTGGGAGTAAATTGCCAGTAAGGTAGGGGTATGCAGCACTTTTTCATCCTCCGCCTCGATGCTGACCTCGCCCTCCGCTTACAAAAAGAGCGTGAACGCCTCTACCAAATAAGCGGCGATAGCTCCTTCTGCTCACTGGAGCCCTGTATCTTCCTTGGCCCAGCCCCTACCCCAACCCTTCCCACTACCCTGCTTCCAGCAGTCCCGCTGCCACTCTTTACCAAAGCAGCATGCTTCTTTCACCAGCAGCTCTATCTGCCGGTCGCTGAAGATGCCCTAGCGCCGTTGCGTTCTGCCTGCTCCTGCTCCTGGCGTATCAGTGGAATCTACCTCGGCAAAAGTGACCTGCCTTCAATCGGTGAAGCGGTGAAGATCAACCACCTACGCCTGGCGATTCTTAGCATAGAGGAACAGGGGCCGTTAGTGCGCTGGCAGATCAGCGAAGAAAAGCATCTCTGCTCGGGCAGAGGTGACCGATAGCACACTCCTCACATCCGGGCTTGCGGGCCAAACAGATTGTCCGCCCCCAGAGGTTCGCCGTCATCGAGAAACGGTACTGCATCTCTGGTGGCAGCAAGGCTGCGATCGCCAACTCCACCTTCACTGGATCTTTCTCATCGACTAAGCCCAGTCGGTTGACCACCCGGTTGAAGTGGGTGTCGACGATAATCGCAGGTTTACCATAGATATCCCCGAGCACACAGCTAGCGGTCTTCCTTCCTACTCCAGGCAGCTGAACCAACTCCTCCATCGTGTCAGGCACCGGTACACCGACCAACTGCTGAGCGGCTGCGATGATGTTTTTCGCCTTGGCCCGATAGAAGCCGGTAGGATAGACGATCTCTTCTACCGCCTTCGGATCGGCGTTGGCAAGGCTCTCTGCGTCCGGATAGGCGGCAAAGAGATCTTTGGTGACGATATTGACGATGCGGTCGGTCGTCTGAGCGGTGAGGATCACACTGATGAGAAAGCGAAAAGGGTCGCGCTCATCAAGAAATTGGATCTCTTGGGAGGAAAGCTCATCCAAGAGTGTAGCAACGGCAATGGTTTTTTCTCGGTTTTTCATCCTCTCTATCCTACCCCTTGACCGAAAGACGCTCAACCCCGTATACTCTCTTACAGATTTCGGGGCGTAGCCTAGTGGCTATGGCGCCTGGTTTGGGACCAGGATATCGAAGGTTCGAGTCCTTTCGCCCCGACTTACCGGCTGCTGTGAAGGCAGCCGGTTCTCATTTCACCCAATAGTAGATCGATAGAGACCGAACGGATGGCCACAGCAGCCATCCGTTCTTCGTTGGGTAATGCTTGGTGTTTTAGGCAAGCGTTCGGAGCACCTCAAGGGTTTCGATGAACATCCGTGGGGTATGGAAAGGCCCCTTGTACATCGTCCCCTTTAAGGTGGTAGAGATCCGTCCATCGCGGTGCAGATACCCATACCACTCACCGTGGACCCGATCAGGGAAGTGCTGCATCGTATACTCC
>DASRNL010000035.1:0-2479 GCA_035647415.1 Sphaerochaeta sp.
CACATATCGATACACTGCTGCAGCACTGTAGAGTTGTCGACCGAGAGGAGGCGAAGCGATTGAGGACCTTCTCCTCTCTCTTCTACCACCTTTTGATGCAGGTCTATGGATGAGGAGTAGCCGATGAAACGCACCACCGTCATACTCATACTTCTTTCGCTCCTACTGACACCTTTGACCGCCCGCCCTTGGCTCGGTGGCTATACAATCAGCTTTGATGGGTATAGTGAGAATGCCTTAGCATCAACGGATGAGCAGATTGGCATCCATCTAACCTTGATGCCCCTGCAATTTGGCTGGTTTACCCCGACGATCAGCCTCGGAGTCCTCATGCCGGTCTTAGAGCGCAGTGTCGGCCCCTTGGTCGAAGGCTCGTTGAGCGTGCCAGTCTTCTCGACGACCCGTCACCATTTTGCTTCCCTCTTTCAGCGACCGAGCGCCTGGGAGCCTACCTTGCAGGTGAGTTTTCTCAATACAATCCGTGGAACCCCTCGTTCCACCTGGGCGTGGTCGATCCATCCCTTTGTCTTTTACTTTGGAGAGAAGCGCATTTCATTGCTCGCCCCGCGGCTCCTCTATGAGACTGAAGAGGCGCGTTTCTCGTGGGGAGTTCGCCTGTTGGAGATTAACCATGCCCTCTACTGATGCCCGCCGTTTATTCTTTGTATCGCTGATCTTAGTTCTGGCTCTGGGCACACCCCTTTGGAGTGCCCCAGCCGGCCTTTCGTTCTCCACCTGGATGCCCTCCAAGACGATTGGAGGGGGGGAAGGAGTGCACCTCTCTATTGGGGGTTTTGTCGCCCCACACCCGCACCTTGAGCTAGAAGCCAATGCGATCCTCGCCCTCACCCCGATGATCGGCGAACACCTCTATACTTCGTTGAATATCTCAACAGCCTTTGCTGGCCCCTTCTACTATACCGATGAGCGGGCGACCCTCTACTACAACGGACTTGTCGGAGCAACCTTCCTCGGAGGGTATGACTTTGCTCGTCAAAGCTGGAGCGCTGCGCTGGGGGTACGGGTGGTACCCTTTACCATCGGAGGAGCCTACTATGGTAGAAGGCAACGAGCACTGGAGTTCTCAGTGCTCTATGACTTCATCCAAGAGAAGTGGAGCGTACTCTGGAGTCTCTTAGGATACGATATCTATACTCACTCAGCCGAGGGTTGAGCCGGGTAGACCTTGACCATAGCCGTAGCAGGCAAGGATGAAATCTGCGCTCGGAGCTCAGGAGCTTCTTCCAAGGCGCGCTGGACCGCTTGGGCGGTAGCATAAGGAAGCACCATCACCACCACCTCCTGCTCTGGCATCACCGCTTCGGTGCTCAACGGCAGGGTAAAGGTGCTGGCAAAAGAGCCACCGCGTCCGAGGAGGATCGTCGCCCCTGCTGCGCCGTGTTCGCGAGCGAGGCGCACCACCGCATCAGCAGATCCGCGGTTTACCGTCGCTGCCATACAGAGTTGGGCGGCGATCGGAAGAGCGGTGCTCTTGGTCTCAGCTGGAAGTCGCTCAGCTTTGAGGCGGCGATACCGAAAGAGGACCCCCAAGAGGTTCAGCGAGAGCACCGGAGCCATCGCGACCATCGCAATCACCCCAAAGCCATCGCTCATCACATCAGCGGTGGGGATCATCAGCGCTGCCCCCTGGGCGAAGGCGAGCACGAAGGTCGCCGTCATCGGGCCGGAGGCGACCCCGCCGGCATCATAGGCGATGGCGACGAAGATCGGCTCGCTGAAGAAGGAGAGGATAACTGCAATCAGAAAGCCGGGGATGAGGAAGTAGGCAAGGTGTACCGAGGGGACGATAATCCGTACCATCGAAAGGGCGATAGCCAGCGCTACTGCTCCTGAAAGGGTTGCACGGATCAGCTTGACGGGGATATGCCCGGCTGTTACCGTCTCAATCTGCTGCCCAAGGACGTGTACCGCTGGCTCCATCAACACCACGATCATCCCGATGAAGAAGCCGACGATAATCAAAAGAGCAGGGGAGTGCTCCGCTACTTGCATCCCGATGATCCTGCCCATCTCCAAGAAGCCTGCATGGACGCCGGTGAGGAAGAAGACCAGACCAAAGAGGGTTAAGAAGAGCCCTGCGATGATCGAGCGCAGCTCGCTCTTGGGAACCTTAAAGCGGAAGGCGTTGTAGAGGAAGAAGAGGGTCGCGATCGGAGCGAGGGCGAGCAGGGAGTCCTTGAAGCAGAGGGGGGCGACCGCCAAGAGCGGGGCGAGGATTCCCTCCATCGAAGCAGCTTGCGTGCTCGCTGCCGAGAGCGAGGTGTACCCGCCAAAGAGCGAGACTGCGAGGATTGCAAGGATCGGGCCGGCGCTCATCACCCCCACCAGACCAAAGGCATGCTCCTCACTCTCCTTGCCTCCGATGAGGGTGGAAAGACCGAGGGTAATCGCTAAGGCAAAGGGGGTGGTCAACGCTCCGGTGGTCGCCCCTGAGGAGTCGACTGCGATCGCTAAGAAC
>DASRNL010000036.1:0-14372 GCA_035647415.1 Sphaerochaeta sp.
GGATATCTGCGGGATGGACAGTTTTTGGAGGATAGTAAGCTACAGGTGATCGCAACCCCCGGGCATACCCCTGGCGGGCTCTGCTTCTACCACGAGGAGGGTCAGCTGCTCTTAACTGGCGACACCCTCTTCGCCGGCTCAGTAGGCCGTACCGACTTAGGGGGTGGGGATATGCAAGAGCTTATAACCAGCTGTCGCAGACTCCTCACCTACGATGATGCAACCCAAGTGCTCCCAGGTCATGGACCTGCTAGCACGATCGCACAAGAGCGATCCAATCCATTCTTGCAGTAGGGAAATAAGAAAGGGCTGTTTCAAACCTCTTGGTTGAAGCAGCCCCTTTTCTTGCTCTCAGGTCTTACCGCCTTCCCGGTTTCTCCTCGGCATTCTTACAATCGATACATAGCACTGCATACGGAATCGCCTGCAGACGCTCTTTTGGAATCTTTTTAGCACAGCGGAGGCAGTGCCCATACTTATCATTAGCGATACGAGCGAGGGCGTTTTCAATCGAACGAAGCCGTTTTGCTTCGTGCTTGTTGATCGCCTCCATCTTCTTAAACGCGATATCGTCAGCTGCTACATCGATACTGTCTTTGATGCCCATGGCATTGACCATCTCACGAAAGTCGCTGTTGTCCTCACTTAACTTCTCCAACAACTCCTTGCGCATCGCTACGAGTTGCTCTCGCATTTCCTTAACAAAAGTATCAGACACAACGAACCTCCTCTAGTACCAGTTTCGAGCCAGTGCTTACGTTTCATATAAGATGAAGATAAGAAGGACGTCTGTCAAGCATTTTTTTAGGTGCTTTGTGCTATTTTCGATACATTGTCTGGCATTTAGCCTTAAATACCAGACAAATCAGGCATTCTCTCGCTGTTCTTCTTTGCGTTCGTGAATTACCTTCATCTGTCGGTCGAAGATCAAGGCGAAGCGGAGAAGGAAGAAGGAGATCGCCAGCACCAGAGCTCCGATCCCCACTATGAGGATCGGTGAGAGAACATAGACCCGAGCGAGCAGGATGAAACCGACCAGCATCGCAATGACTAAGATCAGGATCGTAGGAAAGAGGGGGCGCTCGCGTTTCATGCTTCGAGGAAGGAGTCGATCTGTGCTAACAGCTGGTCGTAGGTCTCGGTTAAGGTCAAATGTGGATACTCCTCCAAGATCCCCTCAGGAGCACGGAAGAGACACCCCGCATCTGCTTCTTCGATCATCGCTAGATCGTTATAGGAGTCCCCAGCAGCAAAGGTCGTAAAGTTTAGGGTACGAAGCGCTTCGATGGCGCGCTTCTTTCCATCAGCTATGCGCATCTTGTGTCCGATAATTCGATTATCGTTGACCTCCAAGCTATTGCACCAGAGGGTCGGCCAGTCCAGCTGTGCCATCAGAGGGGTGGCAAACTCAACGAAGGTGTCGCTGAGAATCAGCACCTGTGTTTTTCCGCGGATCGTATCGAGGAACTTTTTGGCGCCCTCCATCGGTCCCATGCCTGCGATAACCGCTTGGATATCTTTGAGGGTGAGTTTATGTGCATCGAGGATGGCGATTCTACTGCGCATCAGCTTATCGTAATCTGGCTCATCGCGGGTGGTACGTTTCAGCTCCTCGATTCCAGTACGCTCAGCAACGTTGATCCAAATTTCGGGAACCAATACCCCCTCTAAGTCCAAACAAACAATCTTCATCTCTGCTCCGCCTATCATGCTTTTTCCAAAAGTATCGCCGATTGTCCGCTTCTCATGCAAGAGGGAGTACAAAGCCCACCAGCGCTGCGCACTCGCTGAGCGTCGCAATGGCCCCGAGCACATCGCCGGTGAGCCCACCGATCCGTTTTTTTGTAATCCTGAGCACCACCAGCGTGGTCAGGGTGGCAAACCCTACTGCCCAGAGGTAGCCATACAAAAGTGCTTCCCTTCCCCATAACCAAACAAGAACCCCTACCACTACAAGCTGCCCCGCGACGATGAGGCTGTGGCGTGCTTTTGCACCGCTGACGAGCTTCTGCGCACTGCCGGTACCCGCCCTCCCATACGGTAGGGTCGCTGCAGAGAGCGCGATCATCGAGCGGCTGATCAGCGGGACAAGCAGCACCGACAAAGGCGCCGCTACGAGCGTGGTCAGCGTACTGTACTGGATCAAGAGGACAACGATGAGGGCAAGGGCTCCAAAGGCACCGATGTGCACATCGCGCATAATCTCCAAGGTACGCTCTGCGGTGAACCCGCCACCAAGGCCGTCAGAAAAATCAGCGAGCCCATCGAGGTGGAAGCCCCGGCTGAGGTACGCCCAGCTGCCGATAATCAAGGCAGCGAGAACCGCCGGTGGGAAGCAGAGGTGGGCGATTGCCCACCCCACTGCTCCGTAGATAAGCCCCACAAGTGGAAACCACTTCAGCGATTTCTCCTCATCCTCCAGCGGCTTGCTACCGATCGGCAGACGGGTGAGAGTACGGATAGCAAAGCCAAGGGAGTGCATGCCTAGAGCACCTCTCCCTTGAGGGCTAACGGAAGCCCTGCTACCAAGAGGACCACATTCTGAGCGAGCTTGGCGAGATCTTGGTTCATCCAGCCGGCAAGATCTCTGAAAGCTCGGCTCTCTGCGTCAGCGGGGATCAAGCCTAAGCCGGTCTCGTTGGTCACCAAGAGCAGCTCACAGGGAGGATCTTTTAAGACTTCATAGAGGGCATCGAGCTCAGCAAAGCGCTGCGTTGGAATCCCTTTATGGTGTAGGAGGTTCCCCAGCCACACCGTCAAACAATCGACGATACAGACCTCGACCGAAGGAGGGAGGTTGGCGATCGCCTCGGCGAGGTTGATCGGCTCCTCGATGGTGATAAAGCGGTCATCGCGATCGCGTTGATGGGCGGTGATTCTTGCCTTCATCTCCTCATCGATCGCCTCAGCGGTAGCGATATATGCCCTGCTTTGGGTTCCATCGCTTGCTCCGAGCGCGTAGTCCTGGGCATAGGGGCTCTTGCCACTGCGTCCACCGCCGATCAACAGGGTTACCCGCTTCTCTAACCGAGTACGGATCTTAATCCCTCCGACAGTCGAAGTGACCACCGCAGCACTCTCTTTCACCTGCCTACCCTGCATCTTCGCTTTCTTTACATCAATGGTTGCCATAGATTCCTCCTTCTTCTGCTCTCATCATAGCACAGCTTTTCGCTAACAGCGCCTTCGAAGCATGAAACTCTGCTTCACCAAAAACTTCCATCGTCAGCACCCGCTCTTTTTGGTCGGTTTTTACCTGCGCCACCAAGGCGGCGAGGAAGGTTTCGATCGCAATAGGGTCCCCTTTATCCAAACCGAGGTGATCTGCCCCATCGGCCACCCCATGGAGGTGGCAGATGCGGCTCTTGGGCAAGAGTGAAGCCAGTGCAGCTTCACTGTCGTAGCCCATCAGCCAGATATGCCCGATATCCAAGGTCACCGAGAGCCCATGTCGCTCTACGATCCCCTCCACCAAGGAGAAGGGGTAGCTGAGGGTCTCAGCACAGATGAGAGAAGGTGGGGTATCGACTCTGACTAGAAACTCGGAGACCGAACGATCGAGGGCATCCTGCCAGGCACCAAGATCCTCTGAGGGGCTCTCTCCATAGCGATCGGGGCTGAGGTGCAGCACATACCCAAAGGGGGCAAGCGCTTCGGTGAGCTCTACGATCTTCACCAAGGTATCCACCGAAGTGCGGCGAACTTGTTCATCTCGGCTGCCCGGGTAGATGTCCAAGGGAAAGTGTACCGTATAGGAGAGCTGATGCTCTGCCTGCAGCGCAGTGAGCGCTTCGATGGTAGAGCGATCAGGGAGGTTAGAGGCCTCCTCACTCTCAAAGAGGACCAGCTCGATATCGTCGACCTTATCGCCTAAGTAGCGAACGTTGGGTAGGATATCGGCGGGCTTGATATAGCTGGTGGTTCCTAGGCGGATCAGCGGGCCCTTCATAGCAAGCCCCGCTCTTGTAAGCCGGCGGTACTATCGAAGACCTTTGCCTCTTCAAAGCTTGCGAGCTCGCCGAGCAACGAGCTTGCCGCTCGGAGCAGCGGCCACGCCAAGAGCGCGCCGGTCCCCTCTCCAAGCTGCATCCCCAAGTCTAAGAGTGGGTGGGTACACCCCAGTGCATCGAGCATGAGGACGTGTCCATTCATCGCCGATCGGTGGGCAAAGAAGAGGTAGTCTTTGACCGCAGGCTCCATCGCAGCGGCAACAAGGGCAGCGGAGCTGACCACCGCCCCATCGATGAGAATCGGAAGGCCGAGCTTAGCAGAGCCGAGGATCCCTCCGACGATAGCGGCGATCTCCAAGCCTCCAACTGCCTCCAGCACAGCCAAAGGAGCGCGGTCGGTATGGCGCTTGAGTGCGTTTTCGATGACCTGCACCTTATGGGCGAGCTCGCTGTCACTCAGACCGCTGCCTTTTCCGGTAACCAGGGAGGCTGGACACCCGAGTATCGCAGACGCAACTGCTGAGGCGCTACTGGAGTTCCCTACCCCCATCTCTCCGAAGATAATCAGATCCTTGCCCGCTTGGTGGGCCTTTGTTACCAGCTGTACCCCCACACCGCACGCCTTTGCACACGCTGTCTCACTCATCGCAGGACCGCTAGCGAAGTTCTCACTCCCCCAGGCGACCTTATAGTCGAGCACCCCATCCTCGGGTGCAAAGGCATGCCGTACTCCCACATCGATGACCCATTGCTCGATCCCGTTTAGGCGAGCAAAGAGCGAGCAGGCTCCGCCGCCTTGGCCAAAAGAGCGGGTCTGTTGGTAGGTGATCTTCTGTGGTGAGTGGGTGACCCCTTCGGCGGTGATACCATGGTCGGCAGCAAAGAGAAGGTGGATCGGGTTCTTCAGTGGCTCTTCGGTAATCAATGCAAGATCTACCGCTACACGCGCTAAAGCTCCCAAGGAGTGAGGGAGCATCGCTTTTTTCAAAAGCTGCTCAGTGTAGTGGTCCCGTAGGCTCGTATCGAGTGGTGGAATTTGCATACCTCATTGTAGAAACCTTCTGCTAGCGTGACAAGGTAAAAGCGGCTACAATGGGGCATGCTTTCCCTCTACCTCACCCTCGGTGCCCTCAGCGGAATGTTTGTATCGGTGATGGTGGTTGCCAACACCCTGCTCGGGGAGGCCACCACCATGGGTGTGTCGCTGCTGGTCAACCATATCATCGGCTTAGCTCTCATCTCAGCACTCCTCTTATTCGGTCGCAAAAAGAAGGCGATCCGAGGCCCAGGAAAGCCTGCTCCCTGGTACCTCTACTTCAATGGGCTCTTCGGCCTTGCGATCCTCAATATCAACTTTGTGACCATCCTCTCAGTCGGCGCATCGCTGGCGATGGCAGCGGCGGTCTTTGGTCAGGCGCTTATCTCGGTAATCTACGACCTTACTGGGGCGTTGGGGATGCAAAAGCGCTCGCTCAACCGGACGAAGGTGCTGGGCCTATTCATCGGAGCGATAGGGATTGTTGTGATGGGCAACGCTGCAGAAAGGGGTTCCTTTGCCCTCTTTCCGATCCTCCTCTCGGCCTTCGCCGGGATGCTGACGATGACACAGATGATCCTCAACTCCACCTTTGCAACCTATAAAGGCTCGGTTCGCTCGGCACAGCAGAACTTCTTAAGCGGTTTGGTTGCAGGGGCAATCTTCTACCTGCTCTTCTTTAGAAGGGAGACTATCGATGGGTTTATCGCCCTCGGTGATCTGCCAATCCTCTTGATCGTCAGCGGTGGGGTCCTAGCGATTGTGGTGGTGATTCTCTCCAACTATGTGGTGGTAAAGATTCCGGCAGTCTACTCTGCGCTTCTGATGTCAGCAGCCCAGATACTCACCAGCTTGCTCATCGACACCCTCTTCTTCGATCGCTTCTCACTCTCGCTTCTGTTCGGTGCTCTGTTGCTCTTGGTGGGTATGGCGCTAAACCTCTACGGGGATACTAAGAGCGAGTGATCCTATAGACCCCATCCTCTTCTTCCACAAACCCCTCCTGGGCAAGAGCGCTGAGGCAGGAGTGGATCCGCTGGTCACAGAACTCGCTGAGGGTAGTGTTGATCTGCTCTACCGGTTGCGGTCCCCCTTCGGTGAGGTGGTGGATCAAGAGTCCTCTGATCTGTCGGTTGGAGTTCTCAAAGGCAGCTTGCTTACTGTAGTGGGCGCTGCGCCTGTTGGGGTTTACCAGGAGTGCTTTCAGGAGCACCCCGTAGTCCAAGAGCGCGTAGTACCAAGAGCGAAAGTCGGTGATCTCATCTGCCAGTGCATTGAGCACCTCTGTTACCGCCTTGTCGGTGACATTGCTCTCGTCGGGAAAGAAGCAGTGGAGGACCACCCGCCGCACATTGGTTTCGATGTAGATCGATCGTTTGTTAAAGGCGAAGGCCATCAGAGCTGCAGCGGTCGCCTTGCCTACCCCAGGCAGGGTCAACAGCTCTGCTTCGTCAGCTGGTAGGCGGTAGCCCCATTGTTCACTGAGCTGTGCGCTCTGGCGCAGATAAAGGGCCCGTCGATTGTACCCTAAGCCCTTCCAGAGACTC
Organism: Sphaerochaeta sp.; assembly: GCA_035647415.1. Classification (GTDB taxonomy): domain Bacteria; phylum Spirochaetota; class Spirochaetia; order Sphaerochaetales; family Sphaerochaetaceae; genus Sphaerochaeta. Next base: position 6,534 of record DASRNL010000036.1, read on the forward strand.
AGCAGATCGAGGACTGTCGCCTCACTGAGCTCTTTAAGCGTCCCCCAAGTATTGAGAAACTCCTCGTACTTCGGTGCTACCCGGCTGGTCTGTGTCTGCTGCAGCATCACCTCACTGACTAAGATCGCATAGGGATCTTGTGTCTCTCGCCAGCTAAACTTTCTCCCATGGCTCTCATAGAAGTCCAGCACCAATGCTCGGAAGGAGGCCAAGGAGTCGGGGGTATGCGTGAAGGGTGGTAGCAGGTATGCATGAGCATCGCCGGCGCTGAGGGTGGGAAAGTCGCGGAGCATCTTAGGAGTCAAAGCCCTTTGGGAGGATGAAATCCCCCTTATACTCCTGCTGATCCTCAGCTTGTGGGTTAGCTTCAATGGGCTTTCCACGCTTTACCCGCTTCTCTTGGCGACGGAGGTAGCGGGCGACAGTTTCCTGGCGTTTGCTCTCCCGCTCATAGCTCTTACCACCTGAGATGAGAATTGCCACCGCCCGCAAGCTCTTGATATTGGCACAGAGGATCTGCAGGATGCTGGTCAGCGGGACGGCGATAAACATGCCGGGAATCCCCCAGATAAAACCCCAGACCGAGAGGGAGACGAGGATGACAAAGGGGGAGAGGTTCAGCTGTCCACCTTGGAGGCGTGGGTCGATGATATTGCCTAAGATCGTCTGGGTGCTGATCGTCAAGACAGCGACCAAGAGGACATCCCCCCAAAGCGGGGCGAACTGTATCAACGCCATCAGGATCGCCATGGAGGTGACGATGACCGAGCCGATCGAGGGGATGAAGTTGAAGATAAAGGCCAAGACTCCCCAGAGGACCGGCAGGTCCAAACCGGTGATTATGGCGGTGAGGAAGAAGAAGAGGCCGGTGAAGGCGCTGATAACCGCCTTCAGCAGGAGGTATTTGGAGACCTGGCGGGTGATCCGCTCAAAGACTGAGGCTACCTGCGGGCCACGTATCGGCGCTGCTGCAAGCACCTTGGGGATGATTGTCTGTCGCTCTAAGAGGAGGAAGAAGAAGAAAATATAGACGACCATCGCCACCTTGGTGAAGGAGAAAAACTTGTTGGAGATCGAGGTCAAGCTGCTGATCGCCAAACTCGACCAGTTGACCGGCAGGACTGCTAAAAAGCTCGCCCCTTCAGGCAGATCGATGAAGTTAGAGATCTTGGTGGAGAGCAGATTGTCCAAGGAGACCACCTTATCAGCGTAGAAGGGGATAAGGCTGATCAGCGAATCGACGGTATGGATGATAAACCATCCGGTCATCAAAAAGATCAACAGCAGAAGCGCCATCACAAAGAGCACTGAAATGAACTTCGGGATATGCAACGCATCGAGTCGTCTGAGCAAGGGGTTGAAGAGGAGGAAGCAGAAGAAGGAGAAGACCAAAGGAATTGCCACATCCTTGCTGACCTTCAGGACAAAGAGAATTGCGATGGTGGTCAGAATCGCTAGGCTGGTCCGCACAAACTTGGTGCTCGTGTTGCTCCCTTCACTCATGCACCTATGATAGACTAGCTTGGATATTCGTGCAATATCTGCTACTACTTTGCCATGAAGTGGCAAGAACAATTAGAGAGAATCCAAGTTGTTCTCGTAGAACCGCAGGATGGTGCGAATATCGGCGCTGTCTGCCGGGCGATGAAAACGATGAGGATCACCCGTTTAGCGGTCGTTGGGGAGCGGCAGTACAGCGAAGAGCGGGTGAAGATGATGGCGGTACACGCCTACGATATCTGGGAGAACAGTCTACGCTACCCTACCCTCGCCACTGCGCTTGAAAACAGCGTGCTCTCGGTCGCTTTAACCCGCAGACGAGGAAAGCTCCGCAAAGACTCCGTCTACAGTCCAGAGCAGCTAGCTCAGCGGATCAACCAGACACCAGAGGGGCCCGTCTCCTTAGTCTTTGGCAGAGAGAGCGATGGGCTGACCGTAGATGAAGTTGCCCTCTGCACGTTGGTCACCACGATCACCACCAGTGAAGAGTTCCCATCGCTGAACCTCGCTCAATCGGTGCAGATTATCACCTACGAGCTCTATAAGAATCTCAGACCGATGCAGCTAGAGAATATCGTCGTAAGCCAAAAGCGCTGCGAGGAAGCGGCAGAGCTCTGCATCGAGGCACTGCACGCCACCGGTTACTTCAAGTTCGATCATGAAGGGCTGTGGACCTATCGATTCCTCAAAGATCTACTAAACCGTGCTACACTGAATGAGAAAGAGATCGATCGATTTGAAAAGATCTTCTCTAAGATGAGCAATATTGTACGCAGCAAGAAGGAGCAGAGCGATGTATAAGTCTTTCTTCGATCCCCTTCCACGGGTTGTCGCCCACCGAGGCGACAGCGCCCACTACCCGGAGAATACCCTCCCCGCTTTTGAGAGCGCCGACCGCCTCGGAGTCGATGTCATCGAAACCGATGTGCACCTCAGTAAAGATGGCCAAATTGTCGTCTGGCATGATGCTACGTTAGATCGCACTACCGATGGGAAAGGCGCGATCTCTGACTATACGCTAGAGGAGCTGCGCGCCTTTGATGCAGGCTTTATGTTCAGCCCCGATGGTGGGAAGACCTTCCCCTTCCGCGGCAAGGGAGTGCAGCTTTGCACCCTGGAAGAGGCCCTCATCGCCTGTCCAACCCAACGCTTCAATGTGGACCTTAAAAGCCGAGGCGAAGCGACTGTCGATGCCTTCATCGCAGTGGTGCAGCGACAGCAGGCAAAGAAACGGGTCCTCGGGGCCTCCTTCCACCTCTGTAACCTCAAGATGCTCCGCAAAAAAGAGCCAAGGATTCAAACGAGCCTCTGTACCCTAGAGGTCATGCGGTACCTCTTTGCTCAGAAGCTACGGATCTTGCCGAAAACAAAGCAGGATGAGTTGATGGTCTTTCAGGTGCCTGCTGCCCAATGGGGCATCACCGTCATCACAGCTGACTTCATCCAGCGGATGCACAGCCGCGGAGCGATCGTGCAGGTATGGACGATAAACGAGGAGAGCGAGATGCGCCGACTCTTTGCGATGGGGGTCGACTCGGTGATGACCGACAAGCCTGAGCTGGCGATCAAGGTCGCAGAGGAACTCGGCTTACGCTCCTAATCCTAACATATCGTCCAGTGCTTCGCTGCTCACCGGCTGTCCATCCACGGTAAAGTAGGAGAACGCCAGACCCTCTTGCTCATCACCAGAGCTGGTGATGCAAAACCGTATAGTGTATGTTCCATCGACAAATGCCCCGTCGCTGTACTGAAAAAACAAGTCAAAGGAGGCCTCTGTCTTTTCCGGTTCCTCTATGGTCAACAGACCTTCTTTGATCAGCGCCTGCTCCGTCTCAAACTCCCACCCTGTCAAATCTTCGAACACCTGCGGACCAAAGACGGCGATAATCATGCCCTTGCGTATATCGTACTCCTTCCACCGCAGCGTAGCGTACCGCTTCTCTTCATTCAGGGCGAAGGTCAGCCCCAGCGATACGCTGTCCTCCTCTGCGAGAGTGCCAACGACCAACAGGGAGGAGGCGGCGCTATAGTATCCTACCCTAGCCATATCATCGATATCGCTCTGAGAGAGGCCTACGGCAAAGGCATTGGGGGATCCGAGGATACCCACCAGCAGCGAAATGAGGAACATACCCTTCTTTCTTTTGTTGAACTTTCGCACACTACCTCCTTGGAATATTTCAGCTCAGAGTCGTCTCTGAGGGAAATGAGTTTCTTGTCTGTTGCACGACCCTAGCGTATACTAGGAGCATGATCAGAAGCCGTTACTCGCGCTCACTGCGCCTTTTGTTTCTCATCCTCTTTTTGCAATCAGCCCTCTGGGCAGGGGTGAACACTGCCAATGCAGGGATCTTCTATGAGTTTGGCAACCAAGAGCAGCAGCACTCTGCAGACTCTTTTGTTGTGAAACAAGCGGATCAGCGGGTGGGGCTTATGCTATCACTCTCCTCCTACTCGGAGAGTAACGATCACTTCGGCGTACACTACAGCCTCCGAGCAGCGACGACTACACACCTGAAAAGCGACTCAATTGCGACAAAAAACCTGCAGGACTTCGCCCTCGATCTTGCCATCGGTTTTGCGCTGCAACACCCCCTCTCCTATCGCTCCTTTGTCGAAGGAGGGATCGGGGTGCGTATCGCAGCGATAAGCCGCTCTTTTGATCACAACTCAGATGCGATGATCGAACAGGTGCTCAGCCTGGGCCCGGCAGCGTTTGCTCACTATAGCTGGGCAGTGCATAACAATATGGTAGTACAGGTGGGAGCCCAAGTACACCTGCCGATTTTTGGCGTCGGCAGGCTTGGGAAAAGAGGAGCTCCCCACGAAGGGAAGCTCACTATTTCAGGCTTCGAAGTTGCCCCCTATGCAGGGGTTGCCTACGTCTTTTAGTCGAGCATCGCCTCGACATCGAGGTAGGGTCCTTCGATATCCTTGAAGTATTTATACGTATTGAGTTTCAACTCCCCACAGGCTGCTTCGTCACAGACGATGACCGCTTTGGGGTGTAGCTGCAAGGCAGTACAGGTCCACATATGGTTGACGGAGCCTTCCACCGCCTCCTGCATCGCACGGGCCTTGGAGTGCCCATTGATCAAGATCACTACCTCACCGCTGTCGAGGATCGTCTGAATCCCGACGGTGATGGAGAGGGAGGGCACCTTGGTGATATCGTTATCGAAGAAGCGACTGTTCATCACCTTCGTATCATAGGTCAGGCTCTTTAAGCGGGTTCTACTGGAAAGGCTGGAGAAGGGCTCGTTGAAGGCAAGGTGTCCATCGGCGCCAACCCCTCCTAAGAAGAGGTCGATACCACCGTAGGAGGCGATCGCCTCCTCGTAGGCTACACACTCTGCCTCAAGATCCGCTGCAAGTCCATCGGGGATATGGACGTTCTCTTCCTTGATGTCGATGTGGTTGAAGAAGTTTTCCCACATATAGGTGTGGTAGCTCTGCTGGTGCCCCTTGCCAAGGCCAACATACTCATCGAGGTTGAAGGTCACCACATGCTCAAAGGAGAGGTAGCCCTCTTTGTGCAGGCGGATCAGCTCAGCATAGGTTCCAAGGGGGGAAGAGCCGGTGGGAAGCGCAAGGACAAAGGGCTTCTTTGCGCTGGGCTTGAAAGCACGGATTCTGTTTGCGATATGTCGAGCCGCCCACTGCGACAGCTGCGTATAGTCATCTTGAATAATTACTCTCATGGAAAACTCCTTAGAATAGAATCTGCTTCTCTATCATAGCTAAAAGAACGCGCCCCTACAATATCAGAAAGCCTCGCTGATAATGCCGCCGGCGAGCACCCGATCCTCTTCGTAGAGGACCAAGGATTGGCCTAAAGCTGCAGCGTGTATTCCATCTGGAAAGTGCGCTACCAAGCGCCCCTTTTCTTGGTGTACCATACACGCCGTTGGCGTGCTCGCCGAGCGCACCTTCCCCATCGCCGCAACCGGCTGATCCAAGGAGGTGCGGCTCTGCCATACCACCTCTTTTGCTACGACTGTATGCTGCAGGGTGTCCTCTTGGTAGCCTACGATCACCTCGTTTGCTTTCGCATCGAGGGCGATGACATAGAGCGGTCTCTCTGCGGCGATGCCCAAACCTTTGCGTTGGCCGATCGTATAGCGGTGAATACCGCGGTGTTCACCGAGCGCCCTGCCATCGAGGTGGACAATCTTTCCTAGCTTGTCTTCAATCTCCAAAAGGTCGGTATAATCCCCATCGTAGAAGTCCTGGCTCTCCTCGATTTCCGGGCTGTGATACCCCAAGGAGATAGCGCGAGCGAGGACCTCCTCCTTGGTGAGGCTGCCCAAGGGGAAGCACGTGGTAGCGAGCTGCTTTTGGCTGAGGCGGTAGAGGAAGTATGATTGATCCTTTTTTACGTCGAGAGCACGGGCGAGGCTGAAGCGCCCCTCACTTTCGATGATACGTGCATAGTGCCCCGTTGCAAAGGTGTCGAAGACCAAGCCACTCTCCTTGGCGTAGTCGACCATCGCACCGAACTTGATGAGGGTATTGCACCAGACACAGGGGTTGGGGGTACGTCCGCTGAGGTACTCGGTGGTAAAGTTCGCCAAGACCAGCTCTTCGAAGTTTTTGCTGAGCTCTAAGGTGGTATGCTCGATACCGAGCTTCTCACAGGTTTCTTTGACGCGAGCGATCGTCTCAGCAGAGTTCGGTGCGAAGCAAGAGCGCGAGTCTTCCTTGGGTGTGAGGTGCGCACGCTCACTCCAGATCGTCATGGTAACGCCGATCACTTCATGCCCCTGTTCCTTGAGCAGGTGCGCAGCGAGGGTGCTATCGACCCCTCCACTCATACCGACCAGTACTCTCATGCTCCTCCTCCAGAAATATAGAAAACCGCCCTGTCGACCAAGGCGGCTTCCTAGCGAGGATGACGGGACTCGAACCCGCGGTCTACGGCGTGACAGGCCGTCGCGATAACCAACTTCGCTACACCCTCATAGCAAGCATGAAACTACACCATCGCCACGCTTTTGTCAAGCAGCTCAGCGGAAAGTTTCTCCAAACCCCTCTTTGGCGGGGTATTTTCTGCAAATTCCTTGTTTTTCGTTGCACCTGGTAATTGGCGACCCTATACTGAGTTGTGGAGGTGATCCTATGCAAGAAACAATCATGCTCTTTTTTCTCTCGATCGCAACACCGCTCTTAGATACCTTCGCCCACGTAGCGTCGACATTGGGAGAGGAGGTCTTTGTCATCGCCTTCATCCTCTTCATCTTCTATAATATCAACAAGCGCGGGGGCTTCATCCTCTTCAGCTCCACCCTCAGTTCGGTGGTAGCGATGGGAACCCTCAAGGCGATCGTCCGTGCCCCAAGGCCCTTCCAGGTGCTCCCTTCGATCCAGGCAAAGCGCCCCGATACCGCCACCGGCTACTCCTTCCCCAGCGGACACACGACCACTGCAGCTGCTGCTTATACCTCAGCAGCGCTTTTAGTCGGCAAGCGTGCCTTCTCCATCCTCTGCGCTGTTATCATCGCCTTGGTCGGCATCAGCCGCCTCTACCTCGGTGTCCACTGGCCCAACGATGTCTTCGGTGGTCTAGTCCTCGGGACTTCGATCAGCCTGCTGGCCTTCCGTGCCCTTGGCAAGCTCTACGATGAGAAAGAGCGCTCCATCATCTTCTCCTTGTGGGTTGGGATCGTAGCAGCAGCTTTGGCGCTTCTGCTCGCCCTGCTTTTAAACCTCACCGGTATCGACAAAGTCGCCTTTACCGACCTGATGAAGGCCCTCAGCCTTGCTGGCGGTGGCTACCTTGGCTTTGTCTATGAGCGCACGCATGTCAACTTTACCGTCGAGGGCACCTGGGTGAAGAAGATCCTCAGATGGGTCGTCGGCCTCGGGGGCATCGTGGTGATTATGGGGAGCAAGGCCCTCTTTAGCCCAGCGATCTATGAGATCAGCAGCTGTATCCGCTACACCCTCATCGGGGTGTGGGCAACTGGTATCTATCCAGCTATTGGAATAAGGATTGGGCTCTTTGGCTCCGACGAAGTTGCTTAACCGCCACCCGGTTTTGCAACAGAAATCTCTCTAAGGTATACCGATCTGTAAGATGGTCTTGGGCAAGCTGATAGAAGAGCTTGCCACAGACCGTCGCATCATCGAGGGCGTGGTGAGAGCGATAGGTAAGCGAGAGCTCCTTGGCTAAAAATGGCAAGGAGTAGCTGATCTTCCCTGGCCAGCGCTTTCGCGCAAGGCTCAGCGTACAGAGGTAGGAGAGACGATCGCAGTAGAGATCGTAGGCTTGCAACGCCTCCTCGAAGACCCGCAGATCAAAGGCGGCGTTGTGCGCTACCACCAAGGCCCCATCTATAG
>DASRNL010000037.1:0-13236 GCA_035647415.1 Sphaerochaeta sp.
AAAGAGAGCTATAACAGCGGTGCCTATCGTTCCCTCGCTACGGCTGATGAGAGTGAAGCCGAGCAACTCGCCCATGCAAAGGCCGCTGCGATGACCTTGCTGCAAGCGATGATCAAACAACGCAGGGAGCAAGAGAGATGAGTTACCGTTTCACCCGTGTTAATTTAGTCCAAAGCGAAGGCTTTGATCGTCCGCCCTTCGACCCAATTCTCACCTTCGGTCCGGGTTTAAATATTATCACCGGCCCCAACGGGGTGGGGAAAAGCACCCTGCTGCGGGTAATGCGCAGTCTTTTGCATGGCACCGAAATATCCGCCCGTGTGCACGCCGATGCTACGGTGCACTCAGATACCCAAGAGTGGGAACTCTCACTCTCCCAAGGGGAGCTCACTCAGCGTAAAGCTGGTGACAAAGACCTCTCTTCTTTGCCTGGCAGAAACGCAGAATTCAGCGAATCCTATTTCTTTGCCCTCCATGAGCTGCTAGATTCCGTCTATGATACCCCGATTTTCCTCGAACAGATTCGTAAGGAATTACACGGAGGGATCAACCTCAAGATAGCTGCAGAACAAAGTGGGGCAAGGGGCTCTTTCAGCAGTGCAAACATCGCCCTCGCTCGGGCAGTAGAGGAAGCAAGAAAGGCAGTAACAACCCGCCAAGATCAGATTGATAAGCACGCCGATATCATGGAAACAATCGCTTCTTTGGAAAAAAAGATTGCGACCGAAGGGACGATCCGAGAGGAGATCGAACGCTATACAAAAGCGGTGTTTGCCAAAAAGACACAGGAAAAACATGTGCAACTCACCGACACTCTCGCCGCTTTTGATACTCGTGTCACCCAGATTCATCGCGGCAGCGAAGAAGAGTATACCAGCCTTCTTAGCCGTGTCGAAAAAGCTAAGGAAGAGGTCGCAGCACAGCTGCATCTCATCACAGAGAAAGAGCAGGAGATTGCCTCCCTTCAAGTAGCAGCTGAATACAGCGGCGATGCTGCTTGGCGCATGCACCTTACCGAGCTAATCGATCAGCTCAGCGAGCGAGAACTAGAACGCCAGCGCTGTGAACGGGAGTACCGTGAAGCGAACGCAACCTACAAAGCAGTGAAGCGTGAACTCGCTTGGCTGCTTCCTGAGGTGCCCAGTGGAGGCTTGCTCCAGTCGGCCCTTACCCAGCTGACTGAACTGGCGAGCGAGAGCGAACGGGTGCGCCTCGATGTCGCGGTAACGAGGCGCCTTCTTACCCTCCTAGGTGAGCCCATCGAAGGCAGTGAAGCAGCCCTAGAGCAGGTTGCAAAAGAACTTGATGCAGTCGCTACTGCCCTAAGCGAGCAGGGACACAAATCAGGTGCTTCACAAACTCGTATAGTTGCCGCCTTGGCAGCAGTGCTAGTGGGGGGAGTGGGTTCGCTCTGGTGGCCACCGCTCGGGTTGACAGTCACCGCCATCGTCGCCTTGGTGCTCTTTTTACTGCGGGGTAGACAGAGCGGGGTGTCGATAGAGCGAACAATTGCCTCCCTCGGTGAGCGGGAAGGGATCAGCGGTGATGCCAGCACATTGCCGGTAAAACTCTACCGTCTGTTGAGCGAGCGGCAGGCGAGGTTGCAAAGCGGCCTCGAACGCAATAAAGAGATCAATCGAACGAGACAGGAGCTACAAAAAAAAGAAGCTGCGTATCAAAGCTGGCGCACCGATTACCATGAAGCAGCCCAAGCGTTGCACCTGCGCGACCATCCTGCTTTAGAGCAAGCAGCATTCTTCACCTTCTCTTCGACGCTCTTGCGTCTGTTACAGACCGCCGAAGCAGTGGAGGCGAAACAGAAACTCTATCAGAGTGCTGATGCTGCCTACACACATGCAGCCGAGGCGCTCATCGCCCATGCAAGCCTCTCTTTTGGTACCTACCATGCGTTGCTCCGTAGTGCTCGCCAATTACTGGAGCAAATTGTCGACTACGAGGGCCTCGTCCAAGATCTAACACGGTATCAACGCGAGCTGCAGCAGCTACAGAAGCGGTTAAGCGCAGCTGAGGCAGAACGCGATGCCTTCTATGCGAAGATCGGTCTTGCTGTAGGTGATGACCGAGGATTCTGGCTTCTTGTGGAGGCATTGCCTCGCTATACCAAGGGCAAGGAAGAGCAAGAGACTTTACAGCGGGATCTGGATCGGATCGACTCTGAAGCGTTAGCTCTGGCAGACACCCAAACCAAAGAAGCGCTGGAAAGAGCGCTAACGGAACGAAACGAGGAGCTCGATGCAGTGCTAGCGAGTCACCGAACCCTTGCAAATCTAGAGAGCGCCTACGATGAACTGATCCATAGCGATGAACTTGCAATCCTCGACCGCAGATGGCGCATGAGCCTCGCTGAGCTGGAGGAACATCGCAAAGAGGCGGTGGAGGCTCGGATGATCGCTGCCCTCGTAGCTGAGATACAAGAGGAGAGTCAACGAAAACATCAGCCAGAGGTGGTACGCAATGCAAGCTCGTGGTTGGAGCGGATCACCCATAATCGGTACACACTCTTGGCCTCCGATGACTTCTTTACCGTGAAAGATGCAGTCACTGGGCGAACACAACAGATTGATGAGCTCTCAAGTGGGACGCGTGTCCAACTGCTCTTTTCCATCCGGATGGGCTTCTTGGAGAGCCATGAGCAGGATCGTATGGAGCACTTCCCTCTCTTCTTTGATGAGATTTTAGCGAACAGCGATGACTTGCGCTCCTTAGCAATCGCCGAGGCGATTGCTGAGGTGGCCACTACCCGCCAGATTTTCTATGCTACCGCCCAAGCCGATGAAGTGAGCAAACTCCAACAGGTCATCACCGATGCGAAGGTCTTTGACCTTGGAGAGCTCTCCGGCAAACGTGCGACAGCTGCGCGTCCCTTTACCCCAGTATCCTATCAGGTAGCTCCTGTTCCCACCGCTATAGAAGATTACGAGCAGTACGCCCAAACCCTCTCAGTCAGCGCTCCAGCGCTCTTTCATCCAATCGGTGAGGTGCATCCTTGGTACCTCTGTATCAACAGTGCGGAGCTCTACGAGCTGCTCAATCAGAACCTCGCCACCGCAGCACAAGCTCGGCGTAAAGGCCCTCTCTATGAGCGGCGCTTCAACCTGCTCGCTTTAGCCCAACGCTTCGCTCGGCAGGGTAGGCCAAGGCAACTCTCCAGCGCCGCGCTCTACGGCTCTCCTGAAGAGGTGAATAGGACAACGCAGTACTGGCAACAGATTATCGATTTTCTTGATGCAGAAGTACGCACTGGAAACGATTTGGTTACAGCGATTGAGAACAAGGAGATCCAGCGCTTGCAGGACCCAGCACGAGCAACACTTCTGCTCTGGCTTGCCGAAGAGGGGTACAGCAACGATGCGCTACCACTCAGTGGTGCTGAAATTTTAGTCGAGATTGCCATCGCCGATCCGGCCTTCACCGTAGAGAGCATCGAATATGGCATCGTCCTCCGCTACCTCACCGCTTTGGGATTGGGAACAATTTAATTCCATTTTCCCCCCAACCGTCGTATACTAACGGCTATGAACCAATATAAGAAGACTATTACCGCCTGTTATATCGGCTTTTTTGTTATGGCCGTCGCCTGTAACCTCTCGCCGCTGCTCTATGTGACCTTCATGGCTGAATTCGGCATCACCTTTGAGCAGGTGGGAAGGTTGACCCTCTTAAACTTCTTCACCCAGATCATCACCAGTCTGTCCTTCAGCCGCCCGACTGACCGCCATGGGAGCCGCCCGTATGTGGTGCTTGCCAACCTCTTGGTCTTTGTCGGGTTTTTACTGATGGCCAGCAGCCGTACCCTCTTCTCCTTCAACCCCTATGTGGGGTTGATGATCGCCACCGTCATCTACTCGGTAGGGGCGGGGCTCTTTGAGCTCTTGCTCAATATCATCTTCCTTGCAATCCCTGGGGACACGAAGGAGCGGGCGACGAGCCTCTTACACTCCTTCTACGCTTGGGGGCTGATTGTCTGTGTGGTAGTGACCACGATCCTCATTAAAGTACTCGGCAGAGCAAACTGGCCGCTGATCATCCTCTTGTGGTCGATTCTACCGCTCTATAACTTCTTCAACTTCATGCGTGTTCCTATCGCCCCATCGGTCAGCGAGGAACAGCGTACCCCTATACGTGCTCTGATCAGCTCCCGCTACTTCATCTTGGTTTTGATTGGAATTGCCGTCGGTGGAGCGACCGAAGTCTCGATCTCCCAGTGGACCAGCACCTTCGCCGAAAGTGCCCTCGGGCTCTCCAAGGAGGTAGGCGACTTGGTTGGAGTCTGCCTCTTTGCCTTGCTCCTTGGAGCAAGCAGAGCGATCTTCGGCTCCTGGAAGCGAGGGGAGTTCCCACTCTTAAAAGCGATGAGTGCTGGGGCGTTCCTCTGTATCGTCTGTTACCTCGTAGCAGCACTGAGTCCGTCTCCGATGATCAGCTTAATCGCTTGTGTCCTCTGTGGATTGGGAAGTGGATTGCTCTGGCCAGGGTCAGTAGCCAACGCCTCCAACCACTTCCCCTTAGCGGGAGCTTCGCTCTTTGCACTGCTCGCTGCAGGAGGAAATGTTGGAGCGGCGATGGGGCCATGGCTCATCGGTCTTACCGCAGATATCGCCCCCACCTTGGTACAAGCAGCTCCGTGGCTCCGCCATCTGAGCACCAGCGAAGTAGCGCTGCGCTCTGGGATGCTGGTAGGCACGCTCTTTCCCATCTTGATGGTACTCTTCTTAGCGTTAATGCGACGGGAGAACAACGTGATCGAGGAGTGAGAACGAGGCTTCTCTGTTGAAAATTCCAAGCTCTTCTTCTGTGTCTTAGGCGGGTGTCTGTCGATTTGCTCTTCGCCACACCGCTGTGCAGAGAAGTCATGCTCGTGGGCTTTGAGAATTATTTGAATACATTGTTTTTCAGCTCAGCTCAAAGATCGGATAAGAAGGTGATACAGCTGGGGCGGGTGACGCTGATTCTGCTGACCAGTGGTGCAAGCATCCCTGTCTTTGCATCACGGGGATAGACGGTCACCGAGTCGCTATCGTGGTTCGCTACGATGATATACGCCTCATCGGGACTGAAGGCGAAGTTCCACGGTACCCGTTCGGTGTAGGCGTGAGCTAGGCGGCTGAGCCACCCATCGTTTACAGAGAAGATCGCCAGTGAATCATGCCCACGGTTTGCGATGTAGAGGAAGCGCCCATCGCCCGAGAGAGCGAGATGGCTGGTGGTGTTCTCCACCGAACACTCAGGGGGTAGGGTAGCGATCTGTTGAATCAACCTCGGTTTCTCCTCCATCGCATAGACGAGCACTTCGTTGGAGAGCTCTGCACTCACATAGAGGTAGCGTTCACAGCTGCTGTAGACCATATGCCTCGGTCCTGCCCCTGGAGGGGTAGGAATTACAGTACAGTGCTGCATCTGCTCTCGGTAGTAGTAGAGCGCGTCAGCTCCTAAGTCGGCAGCCAAGAGCGCATCGCTCTGCTCTGCAAAGAGGGTGGAATGGACATGGCTGGCCTCTTGGCGGCTTGTGATTGGCCCGCTCCCTGAGTACTGAGCGAAGAGCCGGTTCTCAGGGGGAGAAGTTTGCACATCTACGGTGAGCATCGAGCCACCGCCATAGTTGCTGATGCCAAGCAGGTTTCTCTCTCTGTTGAACGAGAGGTGACAAGGCGACCCTCCTTTGGTTGAAACGCGTACCGTCTCGGTGGCGGTGAGGCGCTCATCGAGCTGATAGCCGACCAACACCCCTGCTTCCCGCTCGCTGATAGTATAGAGGATCCGTTTTTTTGGATCCCAGAGTTGGTAGGCGGGGTGGGAGAGCTCGGCGATACTCGCATAGTCGGCGAGAGAGCCGCTATCTTGATTAAAGGAGAGAAGGCTGATCAGCCCTAAGTCTGTGCCACTACGGCTTCCTACTGCGATATAGTGCATAGGAGTATGGTACGGTGACTTCTTGCTGCGCGCAAGGGCAAGAGGGCGACAAAAGAGCCACTGGGCAGTGGCTCGGTCTCTTAGGAGCTGCTTAAGGATCCGCTGTCCTTCTGCAGGACATCGTGAACCCCGCCTTCGACGATCGAAGTCGAGGAGACGACCGTCAAGGTCGCCCGATCGCGGAGCTCTGCTAACGAGAGCGCTCCACAGTTGCACATCGTAGAGCGGACCTTCGCCAAGGTCACCCCTACATTGGATTGCAGGCTCCCTGCATAGGGGACATAGGAATCGACCCCCTCTTCAAAGACCAGCTTCTTGTCAGCGGTAGCGGTGTACCGCTGCCAGTTACGTGCACGAGCGGAGCCCTCTCCCCAGTACTCCTTCATATAAGTGCCGTTGATGAAGACTCGGTCGGTGGGGCTCTCGTCAAAGCGGGCGAAGTACCGCCCGAGCATGACAAAGTCCGCGCCCATCGCTAAGGCTAGGGTCATATGATGGTCGTGGACGATGCCCCCATCGCTGCAGATGGGGATGTACAGACCGGTTTCTGCAAAGTACTCATCCCGAGCAGCCGCTACCTCTATTAAGGCGCTCGCCTGACCGCGGCCGATGCCCTTGGTCTCTCGGGTGATACAGATTGAACCTCCTCCGATGCCTACCTTGATGAAGTCAGCGCCGCACTCGGCGAGGAACCGAAAGCCTGCACGGTCCACCACATTGCCCGCTCCGACTTTTACTGCTTCGCCAAAGGTCTCTTTGATGTAGGTGATTGTCTCCGCTTGCCACTCGGTGAACCCCTCAGAGGAGTCGATGCAGAGTACATCAGCTCCGCTTTCCAAGAGCGCTGGAACCCGCTCTTTATAGTCATGGGTGTTGATCCCAGCTCCTACCAAGAGCCGCTTCGCTGCATCATGAAGCTCCAGCGGGTGCTGTTTATGGCTGTCATAGTCCTTGCGGAAGACCAAGGAGACGAGCTTCCCCTCCTTGTCGATGATTGGCAGGGTATTGAGCTTATGATCCCAGATCAGGTCGTTCGCCTCGGTGAGGGTCAGCTCCTCGCTGCCGTAGACTAACTCAGCAAAGGGGGTCATAAAGGCAGAGACAGGGGTATCGGGGTCCATGCGGTGGACCCGATAATCTCTGCTGGTTACAATCCCTAAGAGCTTGCCGTGGGCACTGCCGTCGGCGGTGACTGCGACGGTGGAGTGGCCGGTCTGCTCTTTGAGAGCGACTAGGGCGGTGATGGTCGCATCGGCTTTGATATTAGAATCGCTGGTGACAAAGCCCGCCTTATGCCGCTTTACCTTTTTCACCATCGCAGCTTGGCTTTCGATTGATTGGCTGGAGTAGATGAAGGAGAGACCTCCTTCTTTGGCTAAGGCAATCGCAAGCTCCGGACCACTGACCGACTGCATAATCGCGCTGACTAATGGAATGTGCAAACTCAGTGCAGGTGCTTCTCCAACTCGGTATTTGACTAACGGGGTCGCAAGCGTTACATTCTCTGGAACCGACTCCTTGCTGGAGTAACCGGGGATTAAGAGATACTCGTTGAACGTTCGAGAGGGTTCTTCGATATAGGTTGCCATAGTGCACACTCCTTCTTAACTTGGTGGTTACTATGCCAAAGAGGGGTAGTTTTGCGCAATACCTATAGCCAAAAATGCCGAAATAGGGGAGAAGTATCGATTTCTTGTTTTCAAAGTAACAGAAAGCACGTGACAGAAACAACACAATACACTACACTAGTTGCTACATACTTATGTCATTAAGTTGAAATATTGTATAAGGAGAATGCAAAAATGAAAAAAAGACTGTTAGCTCTGCTACTTATTGTAGCGATTGCTGGAACAGCCTTTGCAGCAGGCGTGCAGGAAGAAGCCGCTGTTGCAAAAAAAGAAACGCAGGTCATCCTCGGTTCCGCAACCCAGGTTAACCACGACTTCTTTTCTGGCTGGACCAACAGTGCCACGAACGCCTACCTGAAGGACCTGATGAGTGGATATGAGACTGTCTCTTGGACCAAAGAGGGACGGTACATCATCAACCCAGTGTCAGTAAAGGATTATAGTGCGGTCGAAAATGCCGATGGAACGAAGACCTATACCTTCAAAGTCACACAGAACCTCGTATACAACGATGGTACTCGCATTGACGCTCGTGACTATGTGTTTAACATCCTCTACGCAGCAAGCCCAGAGGCTGTTGAAATCGGCGCCGCCTACGGAACCGGTCCTGAGTACGTAGGATATGATGCATACCACAGTGGCGATAGCCGGAAGTTTGCAGGAATCCGTCTGCTCGATGATTACACCTTCTCGATTACGATTGCAGCCGAAGAACTTCCATACTTCTTCGACCTCTCTCTCGTATCAGTCGGTCCGCTTCCCATCCACGCCATCGCCCCTGGTGTCCAGGTGCTCGATAGTGCTGATGGAGCGTATCTGAGCGATGCCTTCACCGCAGACCTGCTTCGCAAGACTGTCCTCGACTCTGCCACCGGTTATCGCTACCGCCCGCTGGTCACCTCAGGCCCTTATCAATTTGAAGGGTATGACGCAGCTGACTCCACCGCGAGCGTAGTGCTCAACCCCCGTTTCGTCGGTGAACACGACGGAGCCAAGGGTAACATCGACCGTATTATCATCAAGCTGACCAACACTGCAACTGAAATGGACGAGCTGCGCACCGGCGCAATCGATGTGCTCCACGGCGTAAGCGGTGGTGACTCCATCGGTCGCGGATTGGACATGGCTGATGACGGAATCGTCGACTTTGCTTCCTATCCACGCTACGGCTACGGTAAGATTGCTTTCGCCTGTGACTTCGGACCGACTCAGTTCCCCGCAGTCCGCCGCGCAATCGCCTATAGCCTCGACCGAAACGAGTTTGCTCGCCAGTACACCGGCGGATACGGCATCATCGTAAACGGTTACTATGGCGCATCGATGTGGGAGTATGTTGAGAACAAAGCACGGCTTGACCGCGAATTGAACGCCTATCCCATGAACCTGGTGAAGGCTGAAGAAGAGCTGATCGCTGATGGCTGGACCCTCAACAGAAATGGCGGCGAATTCCGTAAGGGAGTCGACGCAATTCGTCACAAGCGAGTCGACGGCGAACTTATGCCGCTGGTTATCGAGTGGGCGAACACCGCAAACAACCCTGTCAGTGACCTGATCGCAACGATGCTGGTCCCTGAAGTTGGCAAGATTGGTATGCAGATTAACGGAACCACCGTTGACTTTGCCGTACTGCTCGACCACCTCTACAAGGATGGAATCGATGAGCCTGTATACGGTATGTTCAACCTCGGAACCGGCTTTGCAACCACGCAGGCATACTGGTACTACTACAGCACCGACCCTGCATACTTCGGCGTCTACAACACGAACTTCATTGCTGATAAGGAGCTCGAAGCGATCTCCCAGGATATGAAGCGAACTGACCCGACGGACCTTGCTGGCTGGGTAGAGAAGTGGATTGGCTTCCAGAAGCGCTGGAACCTCCTGCTTCCGGACATCCCCCTGTACTCGGACGTCTATCATGACTTCTTTAATCCCAAGCTAGTCGGCTACGAGCCTGGCTCTTCCTGGGATTTCCGATACGCTATCGTCCGCGCAGACGTCAAATAAGACGCGCTCGGAAGAACGTAACTATCAAAGCCTTGGGCAACGAATTGCTCGTTGCCCTAGGCGTTTGTTAATATAAGCCTAAGGAACGTTGGTTATGCTTAAGTATGTTTTTAAACGGCTCCTCTACATTGTGGTCGTTTTCCTCATCGCCTCGGTGCTCCTCTTTACCCTCTATAAGTCGGTGCCAGGGGATCCCGCTCGGATGATGCTCGAGGGTAATAAGTCGACTATGAAACCCGAAGAGTACGAAGCGCGTTATCAGGATGCGGTTCGTAAGCTCGGCTTGGATAAGCCGGTGGTGATCCAGTATTTCACCTGGCTCTTCAATACCCTCAAAGGAGATTTCGGCTACTCCTTGACCTATAAAATGCCGGTAAAACAGATGATCGGGGTTCCGATGAAGAACACGATTATGCTGAATGTCTGGTCCTTGATACCAGTCTTTATGATTACCTTGCCTTTGGGCATCGCGACCGCTGTTCGCAGAGGTTCGCGCTTCGATGGCACCGTGCAGATTGTCACCATCATCGGCTATAGTCTGCCATTCTTTGTCATCGCACTGCTCTTTATCTTCCTCTTTGCAGTGAAGATGCCCTTCTTTCCCATCAGCGGGGTTCAAACCCCTGGTATGCGTGGAACCCCGTGGCAGATGTTCGTCGATAAGATGCACCATATGGCGCTGCCACTCATTGTTATGGTCTTCACCTCCCTCGGGGGGCTGACCCGCTATGTCCGTGCCACGATGATCGAGGCACTGAGAATGGATTATATCCGCACCGCCCGTGCGAAGGGGCTCACCGAGAAGGTCGTTATCTACTCACACGCCTTTAGAAATGCCCTCATACCTTTTATTACGATTATGACCGGTTGGTTCATCAGTATCTTCAGTGGCTCGGTGGTAATCGAGCGCACCTTCCTTTGGAATGGCATGGGGAAGGTCATCATCGATGCCTTGAACCAGCAGGACTTCGCCGTCTCTCTTGCGATGGTGATGTTCTATCTTATCTTAAGTCTTATCGGCAACTTGCTTATGGATCTCTCCTACGGGTTAGCCGACCCAAGAGTAAAGTTGGAGTAGGAGGATTATATGACAAAACGTAAGTACGGCAGTACCTTCATGGATACCTTAAAGACGCTCTTCTTTGGCAGGCGTGCTGCGACCCTCTCCCTCTTGGAAGAGGAACAGGTGCAGAGCCCCTATCGGACGATGCTCACAAACTTCCGTGAGAAGCGTAGCGCAATGTTGGGGGTCTATATTTTCCTAGCGATCTTCGCCTTAGTCTTCTTGCTCCCCTTGTTCTTTCCGATGGACATCCACTTCCAGGATCCCACGCAGAAGAACACCCGGCCTACCTTCTCTTATATGAAGTATCCGAAGGTGATGGTCGGCAACACCGCAAGCATCACCGGCGGTTCGGTCTACGGGGTTGGGGTGACCGCAGATGGTACAGTCCATCAATGGGGTACCTTAACACCGAAACTCCAACGGCAACCAACCTTCGATGCAAAGGTCGTCCAAGTCTCCGCTGGCCTCGACCATGCGCTGGCTATCGATGAGCGAGGCAAGGTCTACACCTGGGGCAATGACCGCTTTACCTTGAACAATATCCCTCTGGAGCTCACCGGTGAGAAGGTCATCCAAGTGCTGGCAGGCCATCAGCTCTCCTTTGCCTTGACCCAAAGCGGAAAGATCTTTGTCTGGGGAAATACCAACCTCACCTCGATTCCAGTACCTGAAGAGCACCAGGGCTCATACAACAACGTCGTAGCGAATACGACGCTGGCGATGGCCACCACCAAAGCAGGAGAAGTGGTAGTTCTCAGCTCCAAGGAGACGACGATCAGCTATATCCCTGAGCGGATTCAAGGCACCGTCGTCGATATCGCACTGACCGAACGTTCAGCCGCTGCTGTCACCAAGAGCGGGGAGATTGTAGTCTGGGGCGATGATCACTATGGAACTTTTGAAATCCCCGCCCACGCCCAAGGCAAGGCGGTACAGATCACCAGCGGCCGTGGTCACTATACTGCGCGCCTCGATGATGGATCGGTAGTCTCCTGGGGACGGAACAACTATAAGCAGGCCAAAGCGCCGAAGCTGAAGAATATCGTCCATATCACCTCTTCGTACTTCCAGAACTATGCGATTGATGATGCGGGTAAGATCCATACCTGGGGCCTCAAAGGCTATATGATGGGCACCGACCAGTACGGACGGGATCTCTTCAGCCGCCTCTTAAGCGGTGGTAGAGTCACCCTCACCATCGGTGCAATCGCCGTCATCATCAGTGGAATCATCGGCATCATCGTCGGTTCCTTCTCCGGTTACTACGGAGGAAAGACCGATATGCTGCTAATGCGCCTAGCGGAGGTGGTCAATGCGATCCCCTTCCTCCCACTAGCGATGATCCTAAGTGCGATCATCGGATCGCGGATCAGTGAGACGGGGCGCATAGCGATGATTATGGTAAT
Source organism: Sphaerochaeta sp. (assembly GCA_035647415.1). GTDB lineage: Bacteria > Spirochaetota > Spirochaetia > Sphaerochaetales > Sphaerochaetaceae > Sphaerochaeta. Next base: position 12,039 of record DASRNL010000037.1, read on the forward strand.
CCTTGGGCTCTTGAGCTGGCCCTCGCTTGCCCGCTTGGTGCGTGGACAGATCCTCGCAGCCCGCGAGCAGGAGTTCGTCACCGCCGCAAAGGCGATGGGGATCACCGAAGCGAAGATTATCTTCAAGCACATTCTACCGAACGTAATTACGGTAGTCTTGGTCAACCTCACCTTAAGTTTTGCCCTCTGTATGCTCTACGAGTCCTCGCTCTCATACCTCGGCTTCGGGGTAAACGAGCCGAATGCAACCTGGGGTAATATGCTCTATGGATGTAACGACTCGACCGTAATGGCGAACTACTGGTGGCGTTGGGTCTTCCCCTCGATCGCGCTGAGCCTCTGTACGGTGAGTATCAATATGGCCGGTGATGGCATGCGTGATGCGATTGACCCCAAGAGTAATGATCGATAGGAGATGAGTCTGTGACATTATTAGCGTTGAATAATTTACATACCTACTTCACCACCAAACGGGGGATTGTAAAGGCCGTTAACGGCGTCTCCTACGAGGTGGAGGAGGGGAAAACCTTGGGAGTTGTCGGCGAGAGCGGCTGTGGAAAGAGCGTCTCGGCGATGTCGATTCTCAAGCTCTTAGATGGCAATGGCTATATCGCCGACGGCTCGATCACCTTCAAGGGTGAGGAGCTGACCACCTTAAACGATAAGGAGATGTACCATATCCGCGGTAACGCGATCTCGGTGATCTTCCAGGAGCCGATGACGAGCTTAAACCCCGTCTTTACGATTGAAAAGCAGATCTCTGAGGTCTTCATGGCCCACCAGGATATGAATAAAAAAACCGCCGCTAAAGAGTCTGTACAGATGCTCAGCGACGTGAAGATTCCTAACCCTGAAGCGGTCGCCAAGCAGTACCCACACCAGCTCTCCGGCGGGATGCGCCAGCGGGTGATGATCGCTATGGCCTTGGCGTGTAAGCCAGACCTCTTGATCGCCGACGAGCCCACCACTGCCTTGGATGTGACCATCCAGGCGCAGATCCTCAAGCTGATGAACGATCTGCAGAAGGAGAAAGGCACCTCGATCCTCTTCATCACCCACGACCTTGGAGTCATCAACCAGATGGCCGATGACGTGGCAGTGATGTACAGCGGAGAGGTGGTGGAGAAGGCGCCTGTTGATACGATCTTCAGCGAGGGCAAGTACAACCATCCCTATACCGAAGGGCTGCTCGCATCGA
>DASRNL010000038.1:0-10468 GCA_035647415.1 Sphaerochaeta sp.
ATCCAGACCTGTGGTAAAGAGCGGGTGCTGGCAATCCTAGAGCGCTATTAATCATTCAGATACGAGAGGGAGCTGCGGCTCCCTCAGTTACTAAGGAGTAAAACGATGCATGTACTATTGATCAACACCAGTGTCCATGAGAGCGGGTGTACCAACCGTGCCTTACGCGAGGTCGCCACCACCTTAGAGGAGAACGGTGTCTCCACTGAGATCCTCTGGATCGGCAACTGTGCCCTCCATGGGTGTACCGCCTGTGGCTACTGCTTTGAGCATGGTCGCTGTGTCCACGATGATGGGATGGTGAATGTTGCAGCTGAGAAGGCGATCGCCAGCGATGCTCTGATCATCGGCTCGCCGGTCTACTACGCCTCGATGTGTGGACAGGGCAGCGCCTTTAGTGAGCGGCTCTTTCGGGTTGCCGGCTCTCGGTTGACCCATAAGCCTGCAGCTGCGGTAGTCAGCACCCGTCGTGGGGGCGCCAGCGCGACCTTTGATCGGATCAACAAGTTCTTCACCCTCGCTGCGATGCCGGTGGTCTCCTCCACCTACTGGAATTCTGTACACGGCAATACCCCCGAAGAGGTCGAACAAGATCTTGAAGGGCTACAGGTGATGCGGAACCTCGGACGCAATATGGCGTGGCTTATCCAGGCGATCAAAGCCGGACCGACTCCCCCAACGATGGAGCGGGACCATAAGACGAGCTTTATCCGTTAACGGAGAATTTTATCTAAGATGATGGGGTTGTTCTTCCACTTCCCCTGCGCCTTGATCCTCAGGTCAAGGCGTACTTTTTGCCCGGGGAAGATCGCTTTGATCTCCGGCTCCGCTTGGCGGCGGATCGCCGCTACCCCGCTCCCTCGTTTGCCGATGAGGATCGCCTTCTGCGTTTCACGCTCGGTGACGATGAAGGCGCGGATCCATACCGTCTTGGTAGGTTCGTCGTACTCTAGGTCCACCACCTCAGCGTAGATGGCGTGGGGGATCTCCTCGGTGACGAGGCCGATCGCCTTCTCCCGCAGGATCTCCTGGATCCGAAACTCCAGATCCATATCGGTGTAGGCATCCTCAGGGTAGAGGAGCTCGCCGTAGGGGGCGTAGGAGAAGAGGGCGATGAGGATCTCATCGACCCCCTCGTCCATTTGGGCGGAGGCAGTTAAGGCGGTGGTATCAGGAAAGTGTGTCGCAAGGAACGCTTTGGTGACTGCTAGCTCTTCTTCGGTGGCGATATCGCTCTTGTTGATCACCACCACCGTCGGGGTGCCCGTCGCTTTGACCAGGTGGGCGAGGTGCTCCTCTTCAGCACCGGGAGCCCGCTTGGCATCCAGCAGGTAGAGGATGATGTCGTTCTCCCCCAGCGCATCGACCGCTGTCTGCTGCAGACGGCGGTTGAAGGAGCGTTCGCTTAGGTGGTAGCCGGGGGTGTCGGTGAAGATCAGCTGCCCGCGGCTATCGGTATAGATACCGCGGATCGCATTGCGGGTCGTCTGGGGGGTGGAGCTGGTGATCGCCACCTTCATCTCACAGATCGTATTTAAGAGGGTTGATTTTCCCGAAGAGGGTCTGCCGACAATCGCTACCGTCGCACACTTTCTTGCATCGCTCATGGCTGTAGTATAACGAGCACACGCTTCTCTGCCTACCGAAGCTCTTTAGCTTTCTATCACTTCCCTCTGCAGCCGCTATTGCGTATACTCTGTAATGAGTATCCGAGAAGAGAAGGACAGAGTATGGCTAAGAACGATGAGAAGAAGCAGGGCGCCCCTGAAGCGCAGATCCAAGAAAAACTGTTGAAGACCCGCAGCATCCTCTTAAGTGGGGAGATCGATAAAGAGAGCGCCGATCAGATTATCAAGCAGCTCTTGGTCCTCGATGGTGAGAGCAGCGAGCCGATCAAGCTCTTTATCAACAGCCCCGGTGGGGATGTCGATGCAGGCTTAGCCATCTACGATATGGTGCGCTTTATCAAAGCTCCGGTGACGATGATCGGCATGGGCCTGGTCGCCAGTGCAGCGATTCTGGTGCTGCTGGCAGTCCCTGCAGAGCGCCGTGTTGGGCTGCCCAACTCCACCTACCTGATCCATCAGCCGATGAGCGGGATGCGCGGGGTGGCAACAGCGATTGAGATCCACGCCCAGCGCCTGGAGAAGCTCAGAGAGAAGCTCGATCACCTGATCGCCAGCGAGACTGGCAAGAGCGTCGGTGAGGTCACCGACAACACCGACCGCGACTACTGGATGAGCGCAGACGAGGCGAAAGCCTATGGGCTGCTCTCGACGATCATCACCTCCCACCAGGAGCTTTAGTTAGTGTAGTATGGCCAAGACCCGATACCTCAGTGAGGCAGAAAAACGCGAAGGACGCAAACACCTCTACCTCCAAGAGGTGTTCAATGGAGCGGCGTATAGCTGGGTCGGGGACACGATTGTCTATCTTATGGCCATCTCCCTTTCAGCAAGCAATATCGCCTTAGGGTATATCGCCGCGGCGAGCCACCTCACCGGCTTGATCCTCCCCTTGGTCCCCCGACTCTTCGATGGGCGGAACCACATCAAGGTACAATCCTTCGTCTGGGTGCTCCGCGGAGCGGTCTGCATCCTCTACGGAGGGCTGTTTTTCATCAGCGGTGACGCTGCGATCCTCCTGCTTTTGGCAGTCTATACTCTATTCAATGTTTTTCGGATGATGGGGGTCGCCTTGCACGATTCGACGATGCGGACCGTCAGCTCGGCGAGCAACCGCGGCAGGGTCGTCAGTGCGGTGAACTTCTTCTACCAAGGTTCTTCGGTGATCTCCCGCCTTTTTACCACCTTCTTCTTGGCCATCGAACGCTTCAGTGGCTTGGTCGGCCTTCTGATCCTCCAAGCAGGCGGAATTATCACCAACACGCTGGCAGCCCATCAGATCGCCCAGATTCCTTCACGCACCACGATCGTCTATACCCCCGGGCGGAATGTCTGGGTGATCTTCCGTGAGGCGATGAGCGATGCAGCGACGCGCAGGCGCCTAATCCTCCGCTGGCTCGCCATCTCCGTCAGCGTCGTCTTCGCCCTCACCACCCCCTTTTTGCAGGTGGAGCTCGGTTTAAGCAACGCTCTAGTGGTCAGCTACTCGGTGGTGTTAGCCTTAGCGGTGATCCTCGCTAGCGGGGTGAGCAAGCGCTTCAGCGACCGCCTCGGCAGCCGCCCCTTGGTCCTCTTCTCCGGCGGCTTCTCTTTGGTCACCTTCGTGGTGTGGATCTTCATCCCCCCGACGCTGTCGATCGTGCCGATCTTCCTCTTGGGCTTTGCTACCAACTTCTTTGTCTCGCTGATCAGTATCCTAACCTACCGGCTGTTGACCCAGGTGATGGGGGATGAGGAGACCGTCTCCTTCAACTCGATGGTCAACTTCGTCATCGCCATCATCGCCTTGGTCGTCGGACTCTTCAGCGGCTTCCTCGCTGACTTTGCCCCCTATGCGAGGACCTTGCTCATCCTCGGCGAGCAGGTCTTGGGTAACGGCTACTCCTTTGTCTTCATCTTCGCCTTTTTGCTCTCTTCGGTGGTCCTCTTCTTCGCCTCACGGCTGCAGGAGATCGGCGCCTATAGCAGCCACGCAGCCGCTCAGGTGATCTTCTCCCGCCACGGGCTGCGGGCGGTCTCGATGATCGAGCGCCTGGAGCGTACCCATGACCCGGCGAAACGGCGTGCACTCTTACACTCGCTAGGGGATAACTACAACGAGCTGGCTACCAGCGAGCTCAGACAGATCCTCGCCCGTCCCTTCTCAGTGGATAAGCGGGAGGCGGTGCGGGCGATCGCCGACCGACCGCGTGCTGAACTCTTGGAAGATCTGATCCGTCTCGCCCGCGATGATGACTCCTACGTACAGCTCGATGCCATCGCTGCCCTCGGAGCGTACTACAACGAAGAGCGGGCAAAAGCAGTGCTGCTGACCTTGATGCAGGAGGGCAGGTGGGCGAGTGTGCGTTCGATGGCGAGCAAGTCGCTCGCTCGCGTCAGCGAAGGGGATGAGTACCTGCACCTGGTCAACGAACTCAGCCACTCCGCCCGCCATATCGATGAGACGATCGACTTTTTGATCGCTAAGCAGATCATGGACACCGATGGCACCTACTTGCGGGATCTGTTGGTCGCTATCGAGCAGGGGCGCTCGGCTACCTATCGGCAGACCCGCTATGCGGCGATCGCCAATATGCTGCAGTTTGATAACCCTCCGCTCTCTCAGCTCTATGAGTGGATGAACCTCGAGACCGGTGAGTACCTCGCTGACTTCTTGGTGGAGGCGCGGGATGTCGCCTTCATCGAAGCGCATCAGAGCGAGCTGCTACGTTGGTTCAGCGAGGAGGATTGGAAGGCGGTGCGAACACTCTGCAGCGAAGTGGTCGGTGCGATCGAAGTCAGCACTTCGGTGCGATGGACCCATCTAGCGGCAGGAATCCTTCGAGCAAACACCTTCGCAATCGAAGCGTTCGATGTCCACGATATGCTCGCCTTGCTCTACTTCAGCTACTCCTTGGTCAAGCACAGCTGACGCTGAAGCAAAGTTCCGCAAGTTTGCCCTCTAGGGGTATGTGGACAGTAGTGATTATCCTCTGCCTGCTCTTTGGCAGCTGTACAGCTGAAGTAGTCGATGATCCGAAGAGCTTTCGGGTCCTCTCCTACAATGTGCAGAACCTCTTTGATGCCCGCCTCGATGGGGATGAGTACCCCGAGTACCAAGATCCGAAGCGCTACAGTGAGCGCAGCTACCGGATGCGCCTCGATTCCCTTGGCAGGCTCCTGCTCTGTAGTGAGCTCTCCTACCCGGATGTGATCGTGCTACAGGAGGTCGAAGGGCCGGCGGTGATCCATGATCTTTTGGCCGCTCGGCTAGGGCGCGCCGGCTACAGGTGGTACGCCACCGCCAAGGAGGAGGGTGGAGCGATCAGCGTGGCGATCATCAGTCGCCACCCTCTCAGCGACGCTGCGGTCCACGAGCATGCTGGCGGCAGGCCGGTGCTCGAAGCGCAGATCGATACCGAGCGGGGGATCATCACGATCTTCGCCCTGCACGCCAAGAGCCAGGTTGGAGATATCACCGAGACCGAGGCGATGCGCCTCTCGATGATGCAGTGCGTCGCCGCTGCGGCCAAGGAGGTCGCCCATACCGATGTCCTGATCTGCGGGGACTTCAATGAGAACCCCACGGTAATCTGGGAGAATATCGGGGTGCAGCCAGCCTTGGTCGACCTCTCTCACCCTGACGCAGCATCGTATGTGGATGCCGGCTCGTTGGCGATCACAGGGGCCAAGGATACGCTGCTACCTACCGTCTTCTACAACCCCTACCTCGATGAGCAGAACCAGCTGAAGGGCTCGTATTGCTACCAAGGAAGATGGCAGCAGTATGACCAGGTTCAACTCGGCTACCGGCTCTTTGATCAGATGGGGTGGGAGTATGAGGATTTTATAATCTGTGATCTTCCGCGCCTCTTAGATAGTGAGGGCAAGCCCAAGGCGTGGTCGCTGCAGCTCTTGGATGGCTACAGTGACCACCTGCCGGTGCTCGTCACCCTGCGGCGGCGCTAGCTCACTCCTTGGGAAAGCGCAGCTCGTAGAAGATCTGCTCCAACTCCAAGGCGATATTGATATTGTGGACCACCGGCATCGAGCCATCCTCTTGGAGGATCGGCTTCAGCGTCACCGGGGTGAAGTTCATCACCCCATGGACCCCCGCTTTGAGCAGCTTCTCGTAGCTGTCGTTGGCCGCCTGCTCGGGGACGGTGAGGATTCCCACCTGCACATCCGACTCTGAGACGATCCGCTCGAGCTCGCTCAAGGGATAGACCGGTACCGGGAAAGAGGCGTTGCTGTAGATCGCCGGATCGACATCGAAGGCTGCGATTATCTTGATCCCATCGGACTCGAATCCGGTGTAGTGCATCAGCGCTTTGCCGATGCGTCCACAGCCGATGATAATGCAGTGTTGGCTCTCGCCCTTGCCCAAGAGCTCTCCGAGGGCACCGAGCAGATCGTTGATCTGATACCCCCCACGTTTTTGGCCGTAGATGCTCAGCTGGCTGAAGTCTTTGCGCACCGTGGCAGCTGAGACATCGGCAGCGTCAGCGAGGTTGTTGGCGAAAACCCGCTCTAAACCGATGCTCTTGAGGCGGTTGAGGGCACGATAATATCGGGTGATGCGGATCAGCTGCTGCGTGGTCATGGGATAATCTCCTATTAATGTGAAAAATTGTACATTAATCATGCTTTTTTGTCAATCTTAACAAACTTTTTTGAAAAAGTGTTTCTTGACTGGGAATATTTTCACAAAACCTATGTACACTATCTTAGGAAATATGGTAGGATGGCAAGGAGATATTTTTACGTATTGGAGGATTCATGTCCCAAACTGCTGAATTCACATTTACCCCCGAACTGGTCTCGTTTATCGAGAAGTGGAAGAACAAGCCAGGCAACCTCATTATGGTGCTGCATAAGGTACAAGAAGAGTACCAGTATATCAGCCGTGAGGCCGCCGATCTGGTAGCAGAGATGCTCGATGTTCCCTTGGCTTCAATCTGGGGAGTTGTCTCCTTCTACCACTTCTTCAAACTGACCCGCCCGGGAAAGCATAACATTCAAGTGTGCATGGGTACTGCTTGCTACCTCAAGGGTGCGCAAGGATTGATCGATGAACTGAGCGAGCAGCTCGGCGTCGGTGAAGGGGAGGTTCGCGAAGACGGACTCTTCTCCCTCGAAGGCGTCCGCTGTATCGGTTGCTGTGGCCTCGCCCCCGTTTTGACGGTAAACGGAGAGGTCTATGGAAAGGTGACCAAGCGCGAAGTTCCCAAGATTTTGAAGAACTTCGAGGAGTAGGGCTGCGTGCACATCTCGCTTGCCGACTACCTGCTGGACATTGTGCAGAACTCCTTTGAGGCAGAGAGTCCCACCGTCACGGTGACGATCGATCAAAGTGAAAAGGAGCTCTTCTGCAGCGTAGTGGATAGCGGCAAAGGGATGGATGAGCTGACCCAGAAGCGGGTGCTCGATCCATTCTTCAGCGAGGAGGGCAAGCATGCGAGCCGGAGGGTGGGGTTAGGACTGCCGTTCTTACACCAGGCAGTCGAAGCCACCGAAGGGGCCTTCGCACTTGAGTCGACCGTAGGGGTCGGGACGACGATCAGCTTCAGCTTCATGCTCGAGCACATCGACAGTCCACCGCTGGGAGACTTGGCCTTAGCCTTTAGCACCCTGCTCGCCCATCCACTTGCCAAGGAGCTGTCTATCCATCGGCGGTGGGAGGTCAAAGAGAAGCAAGGCGGCTATACGCTGGATCGCAGCGAGCTGCTGGAGGTGCTCGGGGAGTTAGAGAGCAGTGGAAACCTGCTGCTACTTCGCCAGTTTGTAGCAAGCCATGAGGGTGAGCTACCACAAGAGTTAGAACGGTAAACAGGAGAATACATATGGCAAAGATGACATTGGAGGAGCTCAGGAAGCTTCGCCAGCAAGTACAGGGTGATCTGCAGAAGCGAGACATCGAAGGTAAGGACAGCCGGATTATCATCGGCATGGGAACCTGCGGTATCGCCGCAGGAGCCAAGGAGACCCTTGATACCTTCCTCGCTGAACTCGATGCAAACAAGATTACCAACATCTCAGTCACCCAGACTGGATGTATGGGACTCTGCTATGTTGAGCCAACAGTAGAGGTCATTGTCCCTGAGATGCCCACAGTGATCTATGGGAAGGTGGACAAGGAGACCGTCAAGAAGATTGTACAAGAGCATATTATCGGAGGCCGCTTGGTGACTGACCACATCTATGATCGTCCTGCGGCTGACATTATGAAGGACGGGGGGAGATAATGGCGTTTCGTAACTATATCCTGGTCTGCGGAGGAACGGCTTGTGAGTCGATCAAGAGCGACCAGATCTACCAGAACCTGATCAAGGCCTGTGATGATCACGGGATCGCCGATGAAGTGCAGGTGGTGAAGACTGGATGTTTTGGATTCTGTGAGCAGGGTCCGATCGTCAAGGTCCTCCCCGAGGATGCCTTCTATGTAAAGGTTGAACCCGGCGATGCTGAAGAGATTATCGCCGAGCACGTGGTCAAAGGCCGACAAGTGGAGCGTCTGCTCTACGATAAGAGCTCAGCTAGCAGCCACGCTCGCGTGGAGGATATCGAGTTCTACCAGAAGCAGTTCCGCATCGTGCTGCGCAACTGTGGATTCATCGATCCTGAGTCGATCGATGAGTATATCGCCCGTGAAGGCTACCAAGGCCTCGAGCGCGCCCTCTTTGAGATGACCAGCGATGAGATTATCGAAGAGCTGAAGGTCGCAGGGTTGCGCGGTCGCGGTGGAGCAGGCTTTCCGGCATGGATGAAGTGGAACTTCACCCGCCAGGCGAAGGACGATGTGAAGTACGTCGTCTGTAACGCCGACGAAGGGGACCCCGGTGCCTATATGGACCGATCCACCTTGGAGGGAGACCCCCACTCGGTCCTCGAAGCGATGACTATCTGTGGAAAGACCATCGGAGCGAACAAGGGATACATCTATATCCGCGCTGAGTACCCCTTGGCCATCAACCGCCTCGAGATTGCGATGGAGCAAGCTCGGGAGTACGGATTGTTGGGCAAGGATATCCTCGGCAGTGGCTTCGATTTTGATATTGAAATCCGCCTCGGAGCGGGAGCGTTCGTCTGTGGTGAGGAGACCGCCTTGCTGCAGTCGATCGAAGGTAAGCGCGGCATGCCGCAGCCCCGTCCTCCCTTCCCGGCAGTCAAGGGTCTTTGGGGTAAGCCGACGGTCATCAACAACGTTGAGACCTGGGCGAACATCCCGGTGATCCTCACCCGCGGCGGCAACTGGTTCAACAAGATCGGTACCAAGGACTCCACCGGAACGAAGGTCTTCGCCCTCACCGGTAAGATCCGCAACTCCGGCCTGGTTGAAGTGCCGATGGGCACCACCTTGCGCGAGATTGTCTACGATATCGGTGGCGGCATCGCCGACGATAAGAAGTTCAAGGCAGTGCAGACCGGCGGTCCCAGCGGTGGAGTGCTGACTGAAGAGTACCTCGACACCCCGATCGACTTCGGCTCCTTAGTGGCAGCTGGCTCGATGATGGGCAGCGGTGGGATGATCGTTATGGACGAGGATGACTGTATCGTCGACGTAGTGAAGTTCTACCTCGACTTCTCGGTCGATGAGTCCTGCGGTAAGTGTTCACCGTGTCGCATCGGTGGAAAGAGCCTGTACAACATCCTTGAGCGCATCACCAAGGGCAACGGTGCCCTTGAGGATATCGAGACGATGCGCGCCATCGGAGAGGCGATGAAGCAGGGAAGCCTCTGTGCCCTCGGGCAGACGACTCCCAACCCGATCATCTCCTCCTTGGAGCACTTCGAAGATGAGTACCTCGCACACATCAACGAAAAGAAGTGCCCTGCAGGAACCTGTAAGGATCTGATCACCTATTGGATCATCGAGGATAAGTGTACCGGCTGTACCGTCTGTGCTCGCAGGTGCCCCGTCGATGCAATCAGTGGAGCCCGTAAGGAAGTCCACATCATCGACCAGGCTGCGTGTACCCAGTGTGGCGTCTGTTATGAAGTCTGTCGGTTCGATGCCATCGAAATCCGCTAAGCGTCTTGGAGGATAGTGAATTGAGTACTGTAAATATTAAGATAAATGGCACGGCAGTTGAGGTTCCCAAGGGAACAAGTGTTCTGCACGCCGCTCGCAAGGCTGGCTATAAGATCCCCACCCTCTGCTACCACGATGACCTGGTGCCCTTCGGCTCCTGTGGTCTGTGTATCGTCAAGCAGGAGGGCAGCGCAAAGATCATCCGCGCCTGTGCCGCAACCGCCTTCGATGGGATGAGCATCATCACCCACGATCCAGAGCTCCATGAGGCTCGTAAGACGATCTTGGAGCTGATCCTCTCAACCCACCCATCGGACTGTCTGACCTGTATCCGTAACGGAGAGTGTGAGCTGCAGGATCTGGCCGCTGAGTTCGGCATCCGTGAGCAGCCCTTCGAGGTCCGCCTCGACACCCGCCCCAAGGATACCTCCTCGGCCTCGATCGTCCTCGATCCGCACAAGTGTATCAAGTGTGGTCGCTGTGTCCAGGTCTGTCAGGATCTCCAGGGTGTCTTCGCCCTTGAGTTCATCGGACGTGGAGACGAGACGGTGATGGCCCCCGCTGCGATGTTGCAGCTTGAAGATAGCCCCTGTGTCCGCTGTGGTCAGTGTGTCGTACACTGCCCCGTCGGTGCGATCTACGAGAAGGATGAAATCGCTGACTTCAAAGAAGCGGTCAACGATCCAAACAAAAAGGTCGTCGTACAGATGGCTCCCTCGATCCGCGTAGGGCTGTCCGAGTCCTTCGGTCTGCCACCGGGGACGGTGACGACCAAGAAGATCTACGCCGCAGTGCGAAAGCTCGGTGCCTTCGCGGTGCACGATACCAACTT
>DASRNL010000039.1:0-5137 GCA_035647415.1 Sphaerochaeta sp.
GTATGGAACAAGGATATGTTCCGCGCCGCTGGTCTCGACCCCGAACGTCCTCCCGTTGATTGGAATGAGCTGCACATGATGGCTGCAAAGACCACCAATGCTCCTCAGCAGTATGGATTTGGCTTCCCCGCGACCCTCGAAGACGAGAGCGTCATGAAGTTCTTCATCAACCTGTATAGCATCGGTGGACAGATTCTTACCGATGATAACAAGCGGGCAGCATTCAACAGCCCAGAGGGAGTTCAGGCTCTTGAGGCCCTGATCGCCATGGTCCGTGATGGATCAACTCCGACGAGTATCGTCAGTGGAAAGGCCAGTGACATCGACAACGGTGTCTTCCAGGGTAAGTTCGCCATGGCCTCGATGACCAAGGCGTATGGTCTTGCACGGGACCTGATCCCTGGCTTGACGGTTGAGGAGTATAAGAATCGCTTCGGCGTCGCTCCGATTCCCAGAGCACCCAATGGAGTTCCTTCCACGATGGCAGGTGGCTACTTGCTCACCATCCCAACTGGATCGAAGAACAAGGACCTTGCTTGGGAACTGATTACCCTCGCAGGTGGATCTGAGTTGCAGTTCAAGTACACCGCAGCACGCGGCTATGTACCGACCTTCACCTCACTGATGGCTCGCGGCGACGACTACGCTGAAGTTGACCCATTCTTCTCGGTCATTCTTGAGCAGTTGCCCTCGGCAACCTTCCGCCCAGCGATCCCCGAGTGGACTGAAATTTCCGCAGAGATGCAGAACGCAGTGCAGGCGTGTGTCCTAGGTAGGTACACCCCGAAGCAGGCGCTCGAAGTTGCAGAAGCAGCAGTCAACCGAATACTCGCTGAGTAAATTCAGCCCGTTTCCCGCCCCCTCCTGCTTCGGAGGAGGGGGCATATTTTTCCAACACAGAGAAGCATATGAAATTCACATTGAACAAACAGCAAAAGGAGACGATCAGAGGGTACTTGTTTGTACTGCCGGTACTCTTGCTCCTCCTTTTATTCTCCTTCTATCCGTTGCTTCGTACCATCTACCTGAGTTTCTTCAAGGTGAACTTAGCATCGATCAACAAGATGTCGTTCGTCGGCTGGAGGAACTACAAAGCCCTCTTTAGTCGCCCTTCCCCTGCCTTTTTTAGTCAGATTCTCAGCGCGACATTCTTCTACGTATTTGGGTCGGTAGCTGGGCAGATTGGCTTTGGATTTATCATCGCATACCTGCTGCAACAGAAGTTTATCAAGGGAAGGGAGATCTTCCGTGCCCTGATTATCCTTCCTTGGGTGGTCAGTGGAATCATCATCGCCATCTCCTGGCGTTTTATGTATGAACCACGGCTTGGGGTGCTCAACCACCTCTTAACCCTCATGGGTGCGACCCATCTGCCGACCTGGCTCAACGATGAGAAGCTGGTCATGGGCTGTCTCATCGTCGCCAATATCTGGCATGGCATGGCCTTTAGCTTCATCATTCAGACTTCTGGGCTGCATAGCATCAGCGAGGATGTCATCGAAGCGGCGATGGTCGATGGGGCTTCAGCCTTCCAACGGCTTCGCTTTATCACCCTGCCGTTGATGCGCCCATTCTTAGTATTAAACCTGATTCTCACCAGTATGGCGACGGTCAACTCCTTTGACCTCATCTATGCGATGACCAACGGGGGACCGCTCTTCAGAACAGAGGTCATCTCGGTCCATATGTACCACCGTGCCTTTGACTTCGGTCACCTAGGAGAGGGGTCGGCAGTTGCAGCGATCATCCTGCTGATGAACTTGGTGCTTACAATCTTCTACTTGCGGATCAACCGCGCACAGGACCAAGGGGGAAATGAATGAACAAAGCCTTAGACACTACCGCAAAGGTAGTTACCTATATTGTGATAATTCTCTGGGTGATCTTCACCGTAGCACCGCTGTATTGGTTGCTCAGCAGCACCTTTAAACCGACCGCTGAAGCGATCGGCTACCCACCGACATTGATTCCGAAGAACCCTACCTTGGGGAACTTTAAGATGCTCTTTACCGCTGCCAGATTTAACGGCAAGTCCTACGGGACCAGCTTGATCATCGGCCTAGGGGCGATGCTGATAAACCTCACCGTCGCAACCTCAGCTGGCTATGGGCTCTCACGGATCAAGTTCAGAGGTAAGAGCTTGGTGATGACCGGGATCCTCCTCTTTCAGATGGTGCCGGTGCTCGCAACTTTAATACCGCTCTACCAAGCCTTCTCCCGCTACGGGCTCTACAATACCCACCTTGGTTTGATGCTCATCTATGCGACTCAGACCGCTCCGATGAACACTTGGCTACTCAAGGGGTACTTCGATACGATCCCCTACTCAATCGAAGAGGCAGCGCAGATCGACGGCTTGAGCCGGACCCAGACGCTCTTTAGGATTGCCATGCCGATCGCAGCACCTGGGCTCGCCGCTTCGGCGATCTTCGCCTTCTTCCGTGCGTGGAACGAGTATATGATTGCGATGACGATGACCAGCACCGTCCGCCCGTACACCGTCGAGCTCTATCGGTTCATCGGTGAGGCAGGCGATGTCGACTGGAGCCTGCTTGGCACCGCTGCCTTTGTAGCGATCCTTCCGATCTTCATCCTATTCTCCTTCTTCCAAAAGTACTTCATCATCGGGATGAGCGGAGGTGCTATCAAGTCATGAGCAACCACACAGAACACATCACGCGCCTTTCCCAGGCTGAAAGCCGGGGTAAGGTCGCTGTATTGGGCGACCTCAGCCTACAGATCTCCTACCAGGGTACCGCTCTGCTAGCAGATGCGAGTACGCAGGTCCGTACAAGCAGCTACCAGCTCGCTGACGCAGCTCTGGTCGCCCAGCTGTGCCGAGCACTGGGCGTCGCTGAAGTGCACCTCTACGGGGTGGTAGGAGCCGATGCACTGGGACGGGAGCTGCTGTACCAGGTGGATAGTGCCAAGATAGATCGCAGTGAGGCAATCGTCCTAGAGCAGTTTGCTACCCGAGCTTTGCACCGAATTGGCTCCCCGGTCACCGAGCGCTATGTCCTCGGTGGTGGGGAGGCTGCTGAAGGTGCTGCAAGCGAAGCCGTGATCGAAGCCCTAGAAAAGCAGCAGAGCGAGTACGACTGTATCATCGTGGTAGCAGGAGCACACTCAACACTCTACACAGAAGCAGTCCAGAGAGCGCTCTCTAGTCTTTCCGCGAAGAGGACACCGGTTCTGATCAGCGTGCCAGAAGATGCACCGCTGCTGCCTGAGAGCACTGCGGTGACGGTCATCGCTGATCTTGCTGACGAGATAGCGCTTGGGCGCTTAGCGACAAACCATCCAGGGGCTTGGGTCGCCCTCAGTGTTGAGGATGGGGTCATTGGCTTTGATACAAAGCAACGCTATAGCGAGCTGGGCTTCCACCTCATCAAAGAAGCAGCGGGGGAACAAGTACGAGAGGCATTCCTCGCTGGCTTTGCTGCCTCCACAGTTGCCGGAGGCTCCTTCGCTGAGGCGGTAGCCGTTGGAAACCTCGCTAAGGGCGTCTCGATTCAACCCTTCAACTATCCAACAGGGGTGACGCTTGAAAATTTGCTCGCCCTTTCAGAGAGTGTGGAGCGAAGATATGAGCCTCTGCTTGCCAGCGATTCTCGCCTTGCTTCCTACATCGAAGGCAGCGAAATCGAGGTGATCGATAGCTCCTATCGCACCTCACGCACCAACTCCTACCCGGTAGCGGCGATTTTCGACCTCGATGGAACACTTTCGACCCTCCGGGAGGGCTGGGATACCGTGATGCATGAGACGATGGTCGGTTATATCACCGGCGATCAGTACCAGCACCTCAGCCGCAGTGAGTTGGATCGTATTGCAGAGCAGGTAGCGCGGCTGATCGAACGCACCACCGGGGTGCAAACAGTAATCCAGATGATGGAGATGATGGACCTGCTGCGCTTCTACGGCTATGTGCCAGCAGAGCAGGTGGCAACCGCCCACGAGTATAAGGATTGGTATGCCCAAAAAATCCGCGACCGAGTCGAGTATAAGTTTGCTCGGTATGAGGCAGGCGAGCTCGGTGTCGATGCCTTTACCATCAACGGCGCGTTGGACTTCCTGCACCATCTCAAGGCGCAGGGCACCCGCCTCTACCTGGCCAGCGGGACCGACGATAGCGATGTCAAACATGAGCTTACCACCTTTGGCTATGCAGATCTTTTTGACGGCGGTATCTATGGGTCGGTAGGTGATACAGCCAACGATCCCAAGGCGGTGGTCGTCGCCAAAGCAAAAGAGTATGTCCTCTCTACCAAGGGAACATTCAGAACAGGCGATGCGGTGGTCTTCGGTGATGGGCCGGTGGAGATCCGCGAAGGACGGGCAGCAGGCTTCGTTACCGTCGGGATGATCAGCGATGAGAAGCAGCGGTGGGGGACCAACCCCCATAAGCGGGAGCGATTGATTCTCGCCGGCTCTGACTTTCTCATGCCCGACTACTCTTGGGCACATCACCTTGGTCGGTACCTCGGCTGGCAGTAACCGAACAGTTCAAATCAAAAAAAGGGATAGCAACACCGAAGAGGAGGTGCTATCCCTTTTGCTGTATGCACCAGTTCTTTCATACTCAGAGCTGTGCTAGAGGGAGTATCTTTGCGGTATGCGCCTTAGATAGTCCTGTAGGCGATCGCATCTTGGTTGCAGACTCGTTCACACTCGTGGCAGACTAAGCACTCTTTTTTGATGATCTCATGTTTCTCATCTTTGATGATCGCATTAGCTGGGCATACCCGTGCACAGAGGGTGCAGTTGTTACATGCATCGGCATCGATAGTCACTGCCTTTCTGGAGAACCTTCCGGAGAAGGAGAGGATGGTGCCATAAGGGCAGAGGTGACGATGCCAGAGTGCTTCATCGAAGAAGATGGAGAGTATCACCCCCAATACCACCAGCAACGGAAGCACCGGTAGCTGGTTGCCGGTTATTAAGACGAAGGCCATCGTCGCTAAAAATAGCACCAGCAGCACGATGCGCAAGACATCGGTTTTGATCCATGTCGGCATCGGTTTGCGTTTGATCTTCAGCTTTCGTTTTAGCCAGGTGATCGGTCTGATGACCGTATTGATCGGACAGAGCCACCCGCAGTAAAAGCGACCGAAGAGGAGAGTCAACAGGACTGAGG
>DASRNL010000040.1:0-18451 GCA_035647415.1 Sphaerochaeta sp.
AGCCTGATCTACTCCACCGAGAAGTCCCTCAGTGAGTATGGAGATAAGATCAGTGCAGACGATAAGACCCAGATTGAGAGCGCTGTAGCTGAGCTGAAGACCCTTCTTGAGAATGAGGGGACTCCGGCTGAAGAGCTAAAAGCGAAGAGCGAAGCCCTGCAACAGGTAGCCTATAAGCTCGCTGAAGAAGTCTATAAGGCTGCATCGGCTGAAGCAGAGGCTGCTGAAGGCGCAGGTGCAGAGAGCGCTCAGCCCGCAGACGACACCGATACGGTGGAGGATGCTGACTTCGAGGTTGTAGACTAAGAAGTCTATAAGAGTATAGTATTTAGTTGGTTTGCGTATGTCGGCTCCGGCCGACATACTGCTTGCAGACCAAAATCAAGGAAGGAAGTCACGCCGTGGCGAAACGAGATTACTATGAAGTGCTTGGGGTTTCAAAATCCGCAACACTCGATGAGATAAAAAAAGCATACCGAAAGCTTGCCATTGAGAACCACCCTGACCGCAACCAAGGCGACAGTGCTGCCGAGGAACGGTTCAAGGAGGCGACCGAAGCGTATGATGTGCTCAGCGACGATAAGAAGCGGGGCATGTACGACCAGTTCGGCTTCGCTGGGGTCGATGGCCAAGCCGGAGCAAGCGATTACTCCAACGTCTATCGGGACTTCAGCGATATCTTCGGTGGCAGCGGTTTTGAAGATATCTTCTCCTCGTTCTTCGGCGGTGGCGGCGGTCGTGCATACGGCCACGGTGGCCACCATGGGCCTGAACCCGGCGCATCGCTGCGCTATGAAGTAGACATCTCCTTCAAAGATGCAGTCTTTGGTACCAAGGTGGAGGTCGCCTATGCGCGGCAGGTCGCCTGTGATGTCTGTGACGGCAGTGGTTCAGAGGGAGAGAGTGGAACGAAGATCTGTCCGACCTGTAATGGGGCGGGGCAGGTGCGTCGCTCCAGTGGCTTCTTCGCTATCGCCACCCCCTGTCCGACCTGTAATGGTAAGGGCAATGTCATCGACAACCCCTGCTCCTCCTGTCACGGCACTGGCCTCAAACGCAAGCAGCAGAAGGTCAAAGTGACCATCCCTGCTGGCGTTGATACGGGCAGTAGAGTGGTGCTGCGCGGTATGGGAGACGCCGGAGCGAACGGTGGGGCGAGTGGAGACCTCTACGTCTATATCAATGTTCGACCGCATAAGTTCTTCGTCAGACAGAACTATGACCTCTACTGTCAGATCCCTATCTCCATCACCCAGGCAGCCCTCGGCGCCGAGGTGAAAGTACCGACGATCGATGGCAAGTCGATTAAGCTTACCATCCCCAGCGGGGTGCAGCACGGCAAGATGCTGCGAGCCCGTGGCAAGGGGGTGACGAAACTCAACTCCAACGATCGCGGTGATATGTACATCAAGCTGGTGGTCAATACCCCCAAACGTTTGAACTCCAAGGCGAAGAAGCTGATGCAGGAGCTCAGCGACATCCTCGGAGAGGATCGGAGCCCCACACCGGTTCCCTTCTCCTAAAGCGGAGCGTAGCATGACACAGAAGGTAGTTGGCTTTCACGCCATCGAAGAAGGGCTCAAGCACGCAGGGCGTTCCAGCACCCTCTACCTCGAACGAGGCGCCGGTGCACGGGTTAAGAAGATTGAACTCGCAGCAGAGGCTAACGGGAAGGTTGTCATAAAGAAGGTCGCTAAGGGTGAGTTAGACACCCTCGCAGGGCGGACGGACCACCGTGGCGCTCTGTTGATGCTTGCAAGCCGAGCAGCCGGTGGGCAGCGAGGTCCAAAGTATCGCGATCTTTCGAGCTTTGTCGACCAGCTCGATCCTGATGAAAAAGCAGTAGTGCTGATCCTCGATGGGATCACCGATGTTCAGAACCTCGGTGCAATCCTCCGATCAGCAGATCAGTTTGCCGTCTCAGCGGTGATACTTCCTGAACGGAGAAGCGCCCAGATCAACCCCACCGTGGTGAAGGTATCTAGCGGAGCAGCTCACTGGGTTCCGGTGATCCGAGTGGTGAATCTAAACCGTGAGATTGAGTACCTGAAAGAGCAGGGTTTTTGGGTATATGGAGCAGCTCTTGGCGGCGAATCCTTGCATACTACACAGTTCTCCGATCGTAGCGCTCTGGTGATGGGAAGCGAAGACAAGGGCATTGCCCAGCGCACCGAAGCGCTCTGCGATCACTTGGTAACCATCCCTACCGATGGACATATCGATTCACTGAATGTCTCAGTAGCGACGGGGGTGCTGCTCTACGAGATTCGGCGCCAGCACAGTGGCGCCTAAGAGCAGTCTTTAGTTCTCAAAGAAGTTATCGCCAATATCCTTACGGAACCACGCCCCTTCGAAGGAGACGTGCTCTACCCCTTTATAGGCATTCTTATTGGCATTCATGATATTGTAGCCGATCCCTACCACCGTGACATTTCGTCCACCGGTGGTAGTTGGCTTGCCATCCACCTCAGCAACTCCTCCGAAGAAGTACCGCGGAGCGGTCTCAAAGGCGTTGAGCATAAACGGCGGTGGCAGCGGATCGAGCACCTTGCCGGTGACCGGCTTGGCTGGGTACCCCTCACTGGCTACTACCAAGGCAACCGCTGAGTTGTTGGAGACCTCCAAGACGAGGTCACTGAGGGTGTCCTCCTTCATCGCGGTGAGGATCTCCACTAGGTCGGTTTGAATCAGAGGGACAAAGGCTTGGGCAGCGGGGTCGTTGAACCGTACGTGGTAGTCGACGACAACCGGTCCACTCTTGGTGATGATGACACTGATCGTCAGCACTCCCTTATACGCCATCTCCTCTTCTTTTAGGCCATCGAGGGTCGGTTTGATAATGGAATCGTAGATGCTCTGGTGGACCTCATCCTGCAGGGGGACGGGACAGATCGATCCCATACCACCGGTGGGCAGCCCCCCAGTCTCACTCTTCATATAGTCGCTACAGGTGGGCAGCAAGAGGTGTCCGCTATTGTCCAAAAAGAGGGTGAGGGTGATTGGAAGGCCTTCGAGGTGCTCCTCAAGGATGATCGGCCCGGTGGAGAGGATGCTCTTGGAGAACTCCATCAGCGCATCGTACTCGCTGGAGTCGATCATCACCCTACTCGGTGCGATCGCATTGCTCTTGACGACAAAGCGTTCACCGGGGTGTTTTTTCAAGTGGGCACTCAGCGCCTCAGCATCGGTGAAGAGCACGTGGTGCGGGGTGGGGATCTTATGCCGAGCGGTAAAGCCCCGAGAGAAGGTACGATCGCCTTCGAGCTTTAAGGCACGGGAGGGCGCTCCGAAGGTTTCGATGCCCCGCTCGTTGAGGTAGTCGATAACCCCGGTGAAGAGGGGGTTCTCCGTTCCCACAAAGACATAGTTGATACCATGTTCCTGGCAGGCCGCGTAGACCTCTTTTGGACATGAGGGGTTGATGGCTAAGTTGGTAGCAATATACTGGGTGCCGATGTTGCCTTGGGCAACGAAGAGACCATTGATGAGTCTGCTTTGGGAGAACCACCAGGTAATCGCGTGGTCCTTCGCTCCTGAGCCTAATACGAGTACTTTCATTGAACGTCCTTATCCCTTTCCTTGGTAGATAACGCTACCATTTAACCGCTTTATAGGTCAACAAGTGAGGAAAGAGCGCTCTGATACTCTTTTCGGGAGCGCGCCTGCATCAGCGCTTGCTTAATCGTGGAGGTATAGGGAATTCCTTTCAAGTAGGCGGCGGCATGCTTACGCATCCCCTTGGTTGCTACCTCCTCTCCGAAGGAGGCGATCATCAGATCTAAGTGCCTGAGGATAAGCGCCTGCAGTTCTCTTCGAGTCAGCTGCACCAACTCGCTGCCTGCAAGCAGGGCTTTGGTCTCAGCGAAGATGCGAGGATTGCCGATCGCCCCTCGGGCGAACATCAGCCCATCGACGCCACTCTCTCGGAGCATCCGCACCCCATCCTCTGCGCTGAAGAGGTCCCCAGAGCCGAGCAGTGGAACTGCATAGCCCCTGCGTACTAGCAGCTCCTTGAGAGCAGTCAGGGCCTGCCAGTTTGCGTAGGGGGCATACCCTTGGCTGCGGGTGCGAGCGTGAAGAGTCAGCAGGTCAGCGCCCCCATCGAGGGCAGCTTGGGCGAAGGTGAGGTAGTTTTGTGAGTTCATATCCCACCCGATGCGAAACTTCACCGAGACCGGGATGTCGGTCTTCGCTTTGATCGCTGCGATCACTTCGGTTATCAGGGCGGGGTGGTGCATCATCGCACTGCCCGCTCCAGTCTTGATCACCTTGGGCACCGGGCACCCTGCATTGATATCAATCAGAGCGGGCTCATAGGGAAGCAGCACATCCAAAGCAGCGTCGAGGGAGTCGGTGCTGCTGAGAAAGAGCTGCACCGCATACTCACGTTCCAAGGCAGAGCGCTCTAAGAGGGCGATGGTCTTCTCGCCTCTGCGGCTGAGGCCTTCGACGCTCACCATCTCGGTGAAGGTCAAATCCGCACCCCCTTCGATGGCGAGGGTGCGAAAGGCAACGTCGGTATACCCGGCGAGCGGAGCGAGAAAGAGATTGCCGGCAACGGTAACTTTGCCGATAGTCAGTGGTCTATAGAGTTCGGTATCACACATCTTCTGCTGCAAGGCTGAACGCCTCGAAGCTGTTAGCATAGAGCGCTTCGGTGATCTCCTCAAGGGGAGCTTGGCGGATATCAGCGACCGCGTGAGCTGTCTCGATGAGGTAGTGAATTTTGTTGCGCTGTCCCTTGTAGGCGAAGGGGGTCATAAACGGCGCTTCGCTCTCGATGAGGATCCGTTCCATCGGCAGGCGCATCACCGTCTCGTGCAGCGCACGGCTGGTGCGGAAGGTGAGGTTGCCGGCAAAGGAGAAGTGCAGATCGAGCTCCAACGCACGCCGAGCAAAGGCCCAGTCCTCACTGTAGCAGTGGAGGATTCCACCCTTTGGTGGGAGCTTCTCTTTGAGGATCTCCAAAAGATCATCACCAGCGTTTCGGTTGTGGATAATCACCGGCAGGTCGAGCTGTCGAGCGATCTCCAAGTGTCGGAGCATCAGTTCGATCTGAACGCTCTTCTCTCCACCGAACATATGGTAGTAGTCCAGACCAGTCTCTCCAATCGCTACGATCCGTCGCTTGGTCTCTGCGTACTCGATAACCCGCTCCTCCCAGTTGTGACCAGGATTAGCAGCTTCGGTGGGGGAAACCCCGACGGCGTGGAGCACCGATGAAGCACTTTCGAGGTTCTTATAGGTGCGTTTAAAGTCCCCGAGGCTGTTGTTGATCGACACCACGTACTGCACCGATCGTACCTTCGCTCGTTGTACTGCGAGCAATTGCTCCATCTTATCATCTTGCAACAACCCAATATGGGCATGTGTGTCAAACAGCTTCATACCGACTCCTTGAGATACAGTCTCACTTGTAGGGAGATGTACCAAAATCATACCACGACCATAATTAGCCGTCAATCTTTTACGCTGCATCTTTTCTTACCTTACTTTCAACCATCTGCTATACTCTTAGCTATAGGGGAAATACGATGAGACGATATCACTGGTTTGTCACTGCATTAGCAGCAATAGTGCTCTTGAGCAGCTGTGTTACCTTGCAAAAGGAGAGCGTCGATCCGATGGAGCTCTTACGCCAATCTGTCCTCACCAAAGCGGGGGATCCACTGTCGATTGAAGCGGAGTATCTTTTGCTCTACTATGCGGCAGACTGGTGTCCGTTCTGCGTTGAGTTTACCGACCAGCTCAACGAACAGTACCGAGGGCTCAAGCGGCTCTACGGTGATTCGGTGGAGCTGATCTTCATCGGGCACATCAACGATCAGAGCGATGAGGAGCTGATCGCCTACCTCAGCGATGGGGAGCACGCCTTTGGGTATCTTCCGATCGCCCTGCGTGACCAAACACAGGTCATCGAGAAGCTTGGCGAGCACCGCTTCTATATCCCTGGCTTTGTCTTGCTTGACGAAATGGGTGAGGTGATCGCCTCCTCCAACGGTGAGTCGATCGAGGAGTATGTTCGAGATCGGCCGATCTACGTCCTGCAGGGGATTAAAAGGACCGATTGTGTCTCCTGTCCTCAGTAAATTGCCCCTCATGGTATTGACAGAGATTGTACTTTGGTAATTATAATTGGACTAACCACTTACTATGGTGGTTTCAGAGTTTGACAATTTAGGGTGCTCGTGGTAGGTTGACAGCGATGTCGCCCACATGGGCAAAGGATCTGTATGAAGCGAAACAGAGAGAAAACTGCTACCAGGCATACCCAACAACAGATGCCACCGGTTGGCTATACATATTTAGTGAAGAACCCCACCTCCAATGAGGTGAATGTCTGCGCTTGGGATTCAGCCCTCTACCCAGGCACCAGTGTTGTCATCCCCACCCGCTATGGCTTGGATCTCGGGGTGGTGATCGCCAGCGCTGACACGCTACACCTTAGCTATGAGCCGGGGGATACCCAGGTTCAAGGGGCGTGTCACAATAAGCGTTCGGTGAATGAGTATGAGGACGATACCATCGAGATTCTCTATCAGAGTGAGGCGGAGGCACATCCGTGCGAGAGCTGCTATGGGTGCAGCCCCGGCGGTGAGCCACAGGAGATCGACCTACCACCGAATATCCTCTGGATCGACCGCTTAGCGACCCCTTCTGATCTGAGCCGCTCCCAGGAGATGCGCAGCAAAGAGCCTGAAGCGATGCGGATCTGCAAGGAGAAGATCGCCTACCACAAGCTCGATATGAAGCTGGTGGCGGCGCACTACCTCCTCGGAGAGCCGAAGATCATCTTCTTCTTCACCGCCGATGTGCGGGTGGACTTCCGTGAGCTGGTCAAAGATCTCGTCTCAGTCTTCCGCATCCGCATCGAGCTGAGACAGATCGGCGTCCGCGATGAGAGCAGGGTGCTCGGCGGATTGGCAGTCTGTGGACGGGATTACTGCTGCAATAGTGTCACCGATAAGCTCAACCCGGTCTCAATCAAGATGGCCAAGGAGCAGAACCTCTCCTTGAACTCGATGAAGATCAGCGGCCCCTGTGGCAGACTGCTCTGCTGCCTCTCCTATGAGTATGATTTCTATGTTGAGGAGAAGCGCCAGTACCCACCGGAGGGCAGTCGATTGAAAATCGGTCATGATCTGATGCGCATCACCGAAGTAAATATCCTCTCTCGGCAGATCACCGTCAGTGGCAGCGAAGGCAGGATGATCAGCCTGCCGCAGGATGCTGTCTACTACAACAGTGAGGCGAGCCGTTGGGAGGTGGAGAAGGGATGGGTGGAAGAGTTTCTTTCCACCTGAAGGAATTAAAGTATTGTATTGACCAGTTTTAGAGACTGTGATATGTTTTTAAGCCGTCGGCCATAGCTTGCCGATTCAATCTTTACCAGAGATGGTTACATAGTAAAGAGACTATGTTCGGAGGTATTACGTGAGTAACAGGTCCGCTGAGAAACGAGAGCGACAGAACCGGGTTCGCCGGATGCGAAACCGTGCTGCAAAGAGCACCATGCGCACTGCCATTAAGAGGTTTGATGCTGCAGTGCTTGCAAACGATGCCGCAGAGGCGAAGAGTGCCCTAGACGAGAGCTTAAAGCTCCTCGATGCAACTGCAAGCAAGGGAGTCATTCATAAGAACACCGCAAGTCGAAAGAAGTCGAGATTGCAAGTGAAGTACAACGCGCTCGTTGCTGACACTGCCTCACAGGCATAATGCAAAAGCGTCCCGGCGGATGGACAATGAATCCGCTCAATACCCAATCAAGGAGCAACCATGGCACGAAATAAGCTGACTAAAGCGGCCATTATCGAAAATCTTTTTGCGAAGCATGGGATCAACCGTGCTGATATCCATACGATTATCGATGCGTTTTTTGAAGAAGTAAAGGATGGCTTGAAAGAAGATCAAGTGATCGAGCTTCGTGGATTCGGAACCTTTGAGGTGCGTACGAGAAAAGGAAGAGACCGAGCCCGCAACCCCAAAACTGGGGAGATCGTCTCCGTTGAAACACATGGTGTTGCTATCTTCCGTCCTGGGAAGGAGCTGAAGGAGCTGGTCTGGAGCTTACGGAAAAACGATTCTAAATAATCTTTTTTTCTATATCCACAGTGTAAGGAGAAACGCTCTTGACTGAGTTAACACCAAAACGAAACCTCAGGACGATTGGTTCTGAGGTTTTGATCTTATTAGTTTCATCGTTTATCTATTCGTTGGCCTTCCCAGGGCTCATCTCATACCATGGGATCGGCCTCATCGCATTCTTTGCGCTGATTCCCGTCTTTGCCGTCCTCAGGAATACCACCTGGAAGCTTGCCCCAGTCTACGGGTTCTTCTACGGCTTTATGGTCTACATCTTCTTCAACTACTGGTTGAAGACCTTCCACCCGCTGGCGATCCTCTTGGTTCCCATCATCAAGGGTGGGGAGATGATCGCCCTCTTTGTTGCGCTGAAGGCTGCGCAGCAGCTCTTCAGGCGCTATGGCTATCTGGTGGAGGCGGTCATCTGGGTCGCCTACGCTTACCTCAGTCAAAACTGGTTCGCAGGCTACCCCTACGGGACCCTCGGGTCGGCGGTCTACCGCTATCTGCCGTTTATTCAGATCGCCGAGTTCTCCGGGATCTGGGCGATCACCTTCTTGATGGTGCTGCCGCAGACCTTCTTAGGGGCTTATTTGGCGCAGTGGTACCGTAAGCGCTCTGCACAGGGCTTTGTCGCCTACCTCCGCGAGCACCTTGTCATTATCAGTATCTATGGGGTGCTGATGCTGGCGACCTTGATCTTCGGCTTTGTCCGTCTCTCCTTCTGGAACAAAGCTGAGCCTGACCAAAAATGGCGGGTAGCGACGGTGCAGCACAGCGCCGACACCTGGGAGGGTGGCTATACCACCTATAAGCGGAACTTTAACAACCTCAGAAAGCTCAGCCTCGAAGCGCTGATCGGCAAGCCTGAAGCGATCATCTGGAGTGAGACCGCCTTCGTCCCTTCGGTCGCCTGGCATGAATCCTACCCGAGTGACCCCGATACCCGCGAGCTCGTCGATGAGTTTGTCGCCTTCGGAAAGTCGCTGCCGGTGCCGCTGGTGACCGGTAACCCCGAGGGGGTTATCGACGATCCTGCTCTCCCTCCGCTTGATGCAGAGGGCAACTGGAACCGCAAGGACTACAACACCGTTATCTTCTTTGAGAACGGTGAGATTAAGAACACCTACCGCAAGCAGCACTTGGTGCCCTTCACCGAGCACTTCCCCTATGAGAAGCAGCTGCCTTGGCTCTACCGCCTCCTCTTAGCTAACGACTATAACTGGTGGGAGACTGGGACCGAGCCGGTGGTCTTTGAGACCGCCGAAGGGGTACGCTTCTCCACCCCAATCTGTTTTGAGGATGTCTTTGGCTACCTCAACGCTGGCTTTGTCGCCAACGGAGCGGATGTGATCGTAAACATGACCAACGATGGGTGGTCCAAGGCGGTCAGTGCGGAGATGCAACACCTCGGCCTAGCGGTCTTCCGCTCCATTGAGAACCGCAGGTCCACGATCCGCGGTACCAACAGCGGGATGACCTGTATCATCGAGCCCAGTGGCAAGATCGTCGATCCGATGGAGCCCTTCAAGGTGGGGTGGAAGATCTACGAGGTGCCGGTCTACCGCGGTGAGAACTGGGGTACTACCTTCTATACCCGCCATATCGACTGGTTTGCCTATGGGGCGGTCTACCTCGCTATCGGCCTGCTGGCAGCCGGCGGTATCTACCAGCTGGTGCTCTGGGTGAGAAAGAGAAGAAAATGACCTACCACAGTGCAGGAATCTTTGTAATCGGCACTGAACTGACTCGCGGGGTGATAGCAGACAAGCACTGCCAGCTTCTTGCCAGTCAGCTGACCCGCCTCGGTTACGAGGTCGGAAGGATGGTGGTCGTCCCCGATGATGGGTCGATCTCCCCCCTCTTGGCTGAAGCGATTCTCCATTGCGACCTGATCATCCTCACCGGAGGTCTTGGGCCTACCAGCGATGATCTGACCCGTTCGATCGTCGCATCCCTTGCCAACGTGCCGTTGGTGCGCGATCCGGCGAGCTTTGAGCGCCTTTATAAGCGGATGGGCGATCGAATCTGGGGGGCGAACGAGCAACAGACGATGATCCCTGAGGGCTTTGTTGCAATCCCCAACCCCAATGGAACCGCCAATGGCTTCCGGGGCATCATCACCGTAAGAGAGCGACAGGTGGCGTGTATCGCCTTGCCCGGGCCGCCGCAGGAGATGGATCCGATGTTCTTCAGCGAGGTGCTGCCGTATCTGGCACGCTTAGCAGGCCACAGCGATTTTAACCGCAGCGAATACTCCACCTTCTTGATCCCCGAAGCGAAGCTCGAAGAGCTCTGCCAGGAGGCAGCAGGCGATGGGATTCAGTGGGGGACGCGCTTTCAACTGTTTAGTATCAGCCTCTACCTCGCCGGCTCAACCGATGAGCAGCGTGCTGCGATGGCAGAGCGGCTACGCGCCTTGGTCGGTGAGGAGTTGATCGAGGAGGGGGATGTCAGCCCCACAGGGCTGCTGACGCGGGCCCTTCTGGCACGAGGGGAGACGATCAGCTGTGCAGAGAGCTGCACCGGCGGCTATGCTGCCAAGCTGCTGACCGATGAGCCGGGCTCCTCAGCGTGGTTCACCGGCGGTATCGTCTCCTATGCCAACGAGGCGAAGATGTCGCTCTTGGGGGTCCAAGAGCGGACCTTGACTAGCTATGGGGCAGTGAGCGAAGAGGTGGCAGCAGAGATGGCAGCCGGGGTGTGTGAGCGCCTGGACACCGATTGGGCCTTCTCAATCACTGGAGTCGCAGGCCCCGATGGTGGGAGTGCGGAGAAGCCGGTAGGAACAGTCTGTTTTGGTTTTGCCAGCAGGGCAGGAAAAACGGAAGCGGTGCGGGTGCAGCTCAGCAGCTATGGGCGTTCTTCGGTGCGCCGAAAGGCGACCACCGTGGCGATGCTCCTGATGCGAACCTTCATGAACGAGGGCTCCTTGCTTGACACTGTCGGCAAGTGGCAATATATTTAAAGTATCAGTAGGCGGGATTATTACCCATTCAGTCTAATCCCCCGTATATTCATACATTCTTGTTAATAAGCAGAAAAACTGGACTTGGGTAAAGCTACGGCCTCTTGTCGTGACCCGTCCTTTGGAGCGTATCCCATGGTATCTGAAAAAGTAGAAGAACGTGCTGGAAACACAGCAGTTCCCCAGGCAGCTGAGACCGAGAAGAGAACGGTCAAGCGCGTTGCGCGTAAAACAGTAGTTGCCGCCGATCCCCCTGCAACAAAAGCAGAAGCAGTTGAGACGCAGGAGGAGCCTAAAAAAGGCCGAGGTCGTCCGCCAAAGAAAGCGGAAGAGCCCGAGGCCCAGGAGAAGCAGCAGAGCAAACCCGCTGCAAAGCCGCGACAGCAACAGAGTCGCAAACCTCCTCAGCGTGCACCACGCACCCAGCAGCGCGGTAAGGGCAAGAGCCAGAACTTTGGCTCCAGCCGCCCCCGCGCTCATCAGGCGAATGAGCCATCCAACGATATCGATATAGAGACCAATCCAGACGCACCGGTGATGGTGCTTGAGGAGTTCTCCACCCTCTCGATCGACGAGCTGCGCAAAGTCGCCGTCGAGCGTGGGATGGATAAAGATCGGATCCTCGATCTGCGCAAGCAGGAGATCGTCGCCGAACTGCTGAGGATGCACACCGAGGCAGGTGGAGTCATCGTCGGTACTGGCACCTTAGAGATCCTCCCCGATGGCTTTGGATTCTTGCGTTCACCGAGCAATAGCTACCTCGCTGGCCTGGAGGATATCTACGTCTCCCCTGCTCAGATCAAGAGCCTCTATCTGCAGACCGGTGATGTGGTCTACGGACAGATTCGCACCCCCAAGGAGAATGAACGCTTCTTTGCGGTGCTGAAGGTCCTCAAGGTGAACGATGATGAGCCGATCCAGGCGAAGATCCGTGTCCCCTTTGACAACCTGATCCCCCTCTTTCCCGATGAGCGGCTCCACCTGGAGACCGATGAGGAGGAGATGAGCACCAGAATCATCGATATGTTCTGTCCGATCGGTAAGGGCCAGCGCTCTCTGATCGTAGCGCCACCGAGAACCGGTAAGACAGTCCTCTTGCAGAAGATTGCCAACTCGATCTCCACCAACCACCCGGAGGTGGTGCTGATGGTCCTGCTGGTCGATGAACGACCGGAGGAGGTCACCGACATGCGACGCAACGTCAAAGGGGAGGTGATCGCTTCGACCTTCGACGAGCAGGCGAGCAGACACGTACAGGTGGCTGAAATGGTCATCGAGAAGGCCAAGCGCCTCGTCGAGCACAAGCGCGATGTGGTGATCCTCTTGGACTCGATCACCCGTTTAGCCCGCGCCTATAACCAGACCGTCCCCGCCAGTGGTAAGATCCTCAGCGGTGGAGTGGACTCCAACGCCCTGCATAAGCCCAAGCGCTTCTTCGGAGCGGCACGAAACATCGAAAACGGCGGTTCGTTGACGATCGTCGCTACCGGGCTCATCGAGACCGGTTCACGGATGGATGAGGTGATCTTTGAGGAGTTTAAGGGCACCGGTAACAACGAGATTATCCTCGACCGACGCCTTGCAGACCGACGCCTCTTCCCAGCGATCAATATCAAGAAGAGCGGCACCCGACGTGAGGACCTGCTCTTGCCCCCGGATGAGGCTGCCCGCATTTGGCTGACCCGCAACGCGGTCAACGATATGGACGAACAGGAGATGACCCCCTTCCTCATTGACAAGATTCGGAAGACCAAGGATAATGAGGCGTTCTTGCTCTCAATCAACACAGGGATCCCTGCCGCAGGCAGCGTCTACTGAGTTTGAGCAGCTACTATGAAACCAAGACTACTGTATAACAGCCAGTAGATCGTGATATTTTCCGGAGGATTAAGACGATGAAAGAAGGAATTCATCCTCGCTATGAGTTACAAGAGATCCGTTGCTCCTGTGGTAACGTGTTCGAAACAAAGAGTACTGCTAAGAATTTGAGCGTAGACATCTGCTCCGCCTGCCACCCGTTCTTCACTGGAACGCAGAAAATGGTAGACACCGCTGGACGGATTGAACGCTTTAAAAAGCGCTACAATATGGGTGACTGATCACCAAGGGCTGCTGGAAACAGCAGCTTTTTTCATGCCCAAAAAGAGGAGAATTTCGGTTTTTGTTGCATTCAAGGGGCAAGTATCCTACCATTAACATACATATAGGTTGATGCATGGATACAATTGTTAGGCAACATACAGAGGAGTTTGAGGCTCCACCAGCGGTCATTGTAACGGTCCCTGGCATCTGCACCCTCCTCGGTGGGTACGCGGATGCCTGTCGCGGATGGTCTCTTGTCGCGACTGATGAGGCGACCCTTTCGGTGGCGATTTCTTTGCGTGATGACCAGATGGTTCGCCTTTACAATGCAACCCTCAACGATCGCAAACGTTTTAACCTTTCCAATGTAAAGTTCCGCAAAGAGGACCGCTGGGGTAACTTCCCCAAGGGGGTCATCGGGGTGATGGTCAGCGAGGCTACGACCCTCGCTGGGATGAATATCACCGTCAGCGGGGAGCTGCTCTACGCCGATAACCAGATGATCAGCACCGCAAGCGCCCTCGCTACCACCTTGGCGATCGATGCCCTCTTTGCCCAAGAGCTCAGCCTCACCAGCACGGTGCGGATCACCTACCAAGCCAACACAGTCTTCAACAGCGAACGCTGTCGCGTCAGCGACCTGCTTGCGATGATCAATGGAGCACGGGAACAGCTGCTCTACTTCGATCTGCAGCATATGACCTTCCAGCAGCTTCCCCTACCTTTTGGCAGCGTCGATGGGGATATCCAAGCTATCATTATTGACTCGAAGATCAGCCCCGCTGCGATGCGCGAGGAGATCGAGTACAAGCGTGAAGAGATCGACGAGGCCTTTGCCGCCCTCAGCGCTCAGAAGGGAGGGGCCTTTCTGCGCGACTTCTCCGAGAGCGATATGAGCGACCGCTCCCTACGCCTCGATGAGGATCAGCGGCAGATTTGCTCCTATATTCTTGGCGAGACCCGGATGATCCGCGACGCAGCAAAGCTCTTCAGCGAGCGCGGCGCGTCGCAGCTGGGGAAGATGCTCACCAACGTCCAGCATGGGCTGCGTGATCGCTTGGAGGTGACCTGTCCTGAGGTCGACTGGCTGACCAAGCGGGCAGGGGAGACCCCCGGAGTCTACGGGGCGGTGCAGGTCGATAATGGCTTTGCAGGAAACATTCTGGTGCTCTTGAGCAAAGATGCCCTTTCAAGCTATATTGAACGCTTAGAGGAGTATGAGCACATCTTTGGCTTCAGACCCCGATGGTATCTGCTTTCGGGCAGCGATGCTGCAAAGGTGGTGCTCCGATAAGGCACCGATGAAGATTCTCGTAACAAACGACGATGGGTATCAAAGCGAAGGCATAGAAGCGCTGATCCGCGCCTTGGAGGCGGCGGGTCATGAGGTGTGGGTATGTGCCCCCTCGGTTGAGCGCAGCGCCTTCAGCCATGCGATGACCCTCGGCCATGAGGTAGTGCTCACTGAAGTGGCTCCGATGCGGTTTCACTGCAGCGGAACCCCAGCGGACTGTATCCTCTACGGAACCCGTGGCAATATCTTCGGAGCGCTGCCTGATCTGGTGATCAGTGGGATCAACCACGGCTACAATATCTCCACCGACATCCTCTACTCTGGCACCGTCGCCGCTGCCCGTGAAGCAGCGTTGGCGAACCTGCCCTCGATCGCAGTCAGTTGCAGCCGCAACGAAGCGGGAGGGTTTGACTTTGCGCAAGCCGCAGCCTTTGTCATCGAACACTTGGACACCTTCGTCTCAGTCGCCTCTGCCGAGAGTGTCATCAATATCAATATTCCCGCCGGTGGTAACGGCAGATGGAAGACAGCACTGCCTGCCTATCTCGACTACAACGATGCCTTCAACCACAGCACCTTTGGCGAAGGTGAGCGATCGCTCACGCTGCGCCTCCAGGGGCCTGTAGAGCCGACACAGCGTTGTGATACCCAAGAGAGCGACTTTCAGGTCGTGCGCCAAGGGTATGCGAGTGTTACCGCCTTAGCGATTCTGCCGCCGGTAAACGAAGCTGCCCAGAATCGCCTTGCGACTTTGAACCAGGAGCGAGTCCATGGCTAGGAAGTGGGAACAGAAGTGCCACCGCTGTGGCCTGTGCTGCCATGAGAAGGTCCTCTACGGCGATACCTTGGTGATCGACCTGGATAGCTGGTGTGAATTCTACGATCCAAAAACGAAGCAGTGCACCGTCTATGCAGAGCGCTTTGTCCACTCTCAGCGCTGCAAGAAGATGACCCGCTGGCGGGCGATGTTCGCACCCTACCTTACCGATGATTGCGCCTACGTTCAGTGGGCGAAAGAGCGGAAGATCCGCTTTGTAAAGTCTCGCACCCTCCGCATGATCCGGAGCAAAACCTGCCCTGTCGAGGATAGCGACGACCCTCTCTACAACGTACTGTAAATTAGTGGATAGCGCATTGACGCTGTAGTAGACACTTACTATGTTGTGTAAGAGGAAATATCATGAACCAACGAATCATTTATTTAGATAATAATGCGACCACTGCGATGCACCCTGAGGTGCTCAAAGCGGTCAATACAGCGAACGAGACCTATGGCAACGCATCGAGTATGCACACCATGGGTAGAGAAGCTGCCTTAGCGGTTGAAGAGGCGCGTGCTTCGGTCGCTCAGCTCATTGACGCCGAAGATGCAGCGATCATCTTCACCAGCGGCGCCAGTGAATCCAACAATACCGTCTTCAATCTCTTTCGTGAGCGCATCGATCTCGGGTCGAACCGCAAGCGGATTATCACCACGGTTATCGAGCACCCTTCGATCATCGAGAAGGTCAGCTACCTGCGTAACCTCGGCTATACGGTGGACCTCTGTCCGGTGGATGGCACAGGTCGGGTACGCCTCGATGCGATGGAGGACCTGCTTGGCGACGATGTGGCGCTGGTCTCGGTGATGCTGGGAAACAACGAGGTCGGTACGATCCAGCCGGTAGCTGAAATTGCAGCGATGGCTCGCAAGGTCGGCGCCTATATCCACACCGATGCGACGCAGGCGATCGGGAAGATCCCCGTCTCCATGCAAAAGCTCGATGTCGACTACCTCAGCCTCTCGGCACACAAGTTCTACGGTCCCAAGGGGGTCGGGGTGCTTGCGGTGCGCAAGGGTGCCCCCTATACCACCTTCGTCCATGGAGGCCTGCAGGAGGGTGGCCGCCGAGCCGGTACCTACAATACCGCCTCGATCGTCGGCCTCGGGGTGGCGAGTAGCATCGCACACACAGAGGTGGCCACCGAAGGCCCAAGGCTCTGGAAGCTACGGGAGATGCTCCGAGAGGGGATCCTCGCCTCGATTGAGGATGTGGTGGTCAACGGCAATCAGGAGCACTGCTTGCCCGGGACCTTGGATGTCTCGTTTCCGAAGGCGGAGGGTGAATCGATCCTCCTCTACCTCGACTTGGAAGGAATTATGGTCTCCACCGGCAGCGCCTGTGCCAGCGGCTCCCTTGAGCCCAGCTACGTGCTGCTCGCCAGTGGAGTAGATATAGAGCTCGCACACGGCTCTATCCGCTTCAGCTTTGGACGCTACAACACCGAGGAGGATGTGCACTATGTCCTCGAAAAACTACCACCGATTATTAGACGACTGAGGGAGATGTCGATACATGACTAACTTTATGGCACAGTGGGTATATAGCCCCCAAGTAAAAGATCACTTTATGAACCCCAGAAACACCTGGGATGCGGATGAGAACTTCGAAGCTGATGGCGTCGGCGATGTGGGATCGCTGGCCTGTGGCGATCAGATGCGCATCGGAATCAAGGTCGAAGATGATAAGATCGTCGATCTGCGTTGGCTGACCTACGGCTGTGCTTCGGCGATCGCCTCCACCTCGATGATGAGCGAGATGGTCATCGGCATGAGCCTCAAGGATGCGTACTTCCTCACCCCTGAGGAGATCACCAACGCCCTTGGCGGACTGCCAGAGCATAAGTTCCACTGCTCAGTCCTTGGGGACAAGGGCCTCAGAGCAGCGATCGAGGACTATTTGAAAAAGGCTGGCAGAGAGAACACCTGGAAGGATGAGATCGCCAAGATCATCTGTGAGTGTAAGAGTGTCACCGATATGCAGGTCGAAGAGCTGGTTAAAAAAGGCGAGGTAAAGACCTTGGAGGAGCTTGCAGCGGTCACCGGGTACGGGACAGTCTGTGGCAACTGTAAGGAGGATATGGCCACCCTCTTTGATGAGCTCACCCATATCTACAACGTCTAAATCACTCTATAAGAATAGGTAAAAAGAGAAGCGACCTTAGCCGGTCGCTTCTTGCTTGTCAGGTGACGCCGAACTCGCTGCCACCGATGAACTCCCGCAAAAGTGAATCCGGCGGTACGAGGGTTGCCGGGATCGGGTTGACCTGCTCGAGGAAGCGCAGGAGCCTGCGGGCGGTCTCATAGGCGTGGTTGGCACTGGGCTTGACCATCCGAAGCAGCGGCTGCACATAGGTGGTCAGCACCCCAAGCTCATAGTCCAAGGCGCTGTTGATCATCGCATCGGCGTTGTTCTGATAGGGGAAGATATACCGATCCTCGCCCCGATGGACCGATGGCCACATATTCAGCGTCTCCTCGGCGCTCGCTCCGCGGGTGCGGTAGTCGCGGACCATCCGGCGGATGATCCGGTTGTCGGTGGTGGAGATCCTGTTGTGATCATCGAGGTTCAGCTGCGTTAAGGCCGAGATATAGATCCGAAAGATTACATCCCGATCGAGGTAGCTGGTGAGATCGGGGTTCATCCCGTGGATCCCTTCGATGATCAAGAGGGTGCGGTTGTCCATCTTCACCGGGGCACTGGTGTAGGAGCGGGTGGAGGTCTTAAAGTCATATACAGGCAGGACTACCGCCTCTTTATCGAGCAGCCTGTTGAGATCCTGCTGAAAGAGCTCAACATGGAGGGCGTCCAAGGACTCAAGGTCGGGATTCCCCCACTCATCCTTGGGCGCTTTGCTCGGCGGCAGGTAGTAGTTATCCAGACCGATCTTGATCGTCTTTTTGCCGAGGACCTGCAGGTGGATATCGAGCTTATGGGCGAAGGTCGTCTTGCCGGAGGAGGAGGGACCTGCGATGAGGATCGCCTTGCTGGAGGAACGGAGGTTGATCTGATCGGCAATCGAAGCGATCTTCTTCTCCTGCAGCGCTTCGGCGAGGCGGACGAATTCGCCGACGGTCTGCTCGTTTCCCATGCGGTTCAATTGACCGAGGGCTTGGACCCCGAGGATGCTGCCCCACGCCTTGTACTCCTTGAAGACCGAGAAGAGGAGCTGGTTATCGACAAAGGGCTGCAGCTCATGCCAGT
>DASRNL010000041.1:0-3549 GCA_035647415.1 Sphaerochaeta sp.
GGGGTGCTGTCGCGCCTTAGAGGCGGGGATACAGCTGGGGGTGACCGACCCCCGATGGGGATCAGGTGCGATCAAGCTCTTTCGCTCCTATGGGTATGATATAGACTATCGAATTGGGCGCGGGGATTGGATCGCTTTCCACTCCCACCTGATGAAGGACAAGAAGCGGGTCGACGGGGAACTGCACTTTGTCCTCGTAAGTGGCCAAGGCAAGCCGATGCTGCAGACGGTGGATCTGGTAGTGGTACAGCAGCTGGTCATCACCGCACCCTTGGTCTAATCGATCAGCTTCAAGAGGCGTGAGTGTACCTGTGCTACCCGCCGTGCCAGCGTAGTATCACCGGAATTGGCAAGATCATCGCTGAGGTGCATCAGCGTATAGAGCGAGGTGTCCAACGCATCATAGCAATCCTTGGTAGCGACGAAGCGATAGTTGCCCCCGCTTTCCACCAAGGTGATAAAGAAAAGGTGTTTGCGATCGCGTTTGTTGCGACAGAAGGCTAAGATCCAATCGAGGTTATCAAAGAGTCGATTGCCATCCTCAAGACTAAAGACTCCAGAGGGAGGGTGGTCGAGGATCCCACGATCGGGCCTGAGTTTGCCGTGCAGCTCGATAATCGAAGAGAAGGTATCCCCATAGTGGATGTACATCCCCCGCCAGAGCAACGCTGCAGGGAAGTTCTTCGGTCGCTGTGCCGCCCGTTGGTGGGTCTTGTAGAGGTGGTTGAGATCCTCCAAGGGGATGATCGCCACCCTGCGACTGCGCTTTTTACCCCTCCGCTCCTCTTCGGTATCGTAGCGTTTGCCATAGACCTGCACTGCACCCTTGCGCTCTGCTGCTGCTCGACGGTCCTTTCTCGCTCGCTCTTCGCGCTTGCGCTCTTGCGCACTTTGGCGGGAGGCAGGACGGCTTAAGGCGGTCAGCTGCTCGCTGAGGCCTTCGGAAATATCGTTGAGCCACTCGCGCTCCAAGGGGGAGACGCTGCGGGCGTAGAGACGGCTGGTCTGCATAATCTCGCCGGCGATGATGAACTTCGGCAAGCTCTTGAAGTAGGTGGATCCTGGGTGGATGTAGATCATATCGGCGGTCAAACTCTTGTACATATTGCCTTTGCTGCGGACACAGACGTACTGTAGGAGCCCGCTAGCGATGCAGGAGAGGTACTCTCTCACCGAACCACCGCTGGTCAAAGGAAAGCCGATATCGCCGCAGATTTCTCCGAGCTGCTCATGTACATTGACGATCTCCTGCATCCCCTGATAGTCGAGGTAGTTACGTGTGCAGTAGCGCTGCTTCGCCTCCTTGGATTTGTTGGCGGTATACTGCTTGAAGATCTGCAGGTAGGTGACAAAGTCCCCATGGGCACTGGTGTTAAGGCGTCGGTGGGCAGCTCTCGCTGCCTCCTCCTCGCCTGCAACAAGCAAGTAGGGGGTTTTAGTCGAGAGGAAGGAGATGGCGATAATCACCTCCACCAGGACATCCGGGTGGCCCATCATCGCCTCCACGATCACCCGTGCATGACGGGGCAGAAGGGGGAAGCGGCTCATCAAGGTACCAATTTGGGTCAGGCGGCGCTCGGTGTCGATCGCCCCGATAAAACGCAAGGTCTCCTCAGCGCTGATGATCGAGCTGTTGCGCGGACGGGTGATGAAGGGGAACTTCTCATAGTCGTAGATCCCCAGATCGCTCATCCGCATCACCACCTCGCTTAGGTCGGTGCGGAGGATCTCTTCGGTCCCATAGGGGGAGCGGCTCTGATAATCCTCCTTGCTGTAGAGGCGGTAGCACTGCCCCGGGGCGGTACGCCCGGCGCGCCCTTTGCGCTGCTCACAGCTGGAGCGACTGATCGGCAGTGGCACCAAGCTCGAGGTGAAGTCCTTCTGGTTGTAGAAGTTCACCTTTGCTACACCGCTGTCGATGACGGTGGTGATCCCATCGATGGTGATCGAGGTCTCAGCGATATTGGTGGCGACTACGACCTTGGTCTTCCCCTCCTTGGTGGGGGTGAAGACCGCCTCCTGCTCCTCCTTGCTGAGGCGTCCGAAGAGCGGATAGATCTCCAACTCCCCGCGCGGATCAGCGGCGATGAGGTTGTTGACGGTGACGGTGATATCGAACTCACCGGTCATAAAGATCAGTATATCCCCACTTTTCTTCTTCGCTTCGGCTTTGACGATCTTCACGATTTCGAAGACTTGGTTCTCCAAGGTCGCCCGTCCGATGGGACGGTAGTGGACTCTTACTGGGAAGATCCGGGCGTTGATATTGATGATCGGCGCTCCATCGTAGAAGCGGCTGAAGACCTTGGTGTTGATCGTGGCACTGCTGATGATCACCTTAAAGTCAGGGCGCTCGGCTATGACGTGCTTCAAAAGGCCGAGGATGAAGTCTATGTTCAGCGAACGTTCGTGTGCCTCGTCGATGAGCATCACCGAGTAGGCGGAGAGCAGCGGGTCGGCTTTGAGCTCCATCAAGAGGATGCCGTCGGTCATCACCTTGATCTGGGTGGCAGGGACGGTCGTATCCTCAAAGCGCATCTTATAGCCGACGAGCCCTTGGGTATCCTTGATCTGTTTGGCGATAAATTCACTGACGCTTAAGGTGGCGATCCGCCTCGGCTGCGTCACGCCGATAACCCCAGTGTTTCCGTAGCCAGCCTCATGGAGGATCAGCGGAATCTGGGTGGTCTTACCGCTGCCCGTCGGGCTCTCTACGATGATGACTTGATGCTCACTGAGGGCATCAAGGATGTCCTGTCGTCGTTGGTAGACAGGAAGCTGTGTAAAATCTTTCAATGTGTATCCTTTGTGATTATCTGGACAGCTTCGGCTATGCTTACCGCTTCCCAGACCTCCCCGCTCTCCAGCTGTTTAAGGGTAAAGAGGGTCTCTTCTGGAATGAGGACATAGGGGATTGCCTGAGCTTCTGCCCATCTATATTGGTTGCCAAGTTTTTTCGTATCGAGGTAGAGGGAGGTGGCAACACCCTCCTTGCGCAGCGCTCGTGCTGCCGCCTGGCGGACAGCGAAGCTCTGGTAATCGGTAGCGAAGATCGCCACCGTCGCTGCTTTGCCTGCATCGGCGATAGGGCTGTCCAGCTCCTCCAAGGCGCTCATAAGCCGATCGAGGCCGATCGATGAGCCGACACCGGGGATCTGCTCCCGGGTATAGAGGCTCGCTAGTTCATTGTAGCGCCCGCCGCTACAGACCGACCCGTAGTGGGGTAGGTCGGTGAGGAAGGTCTCGTAGACCAAGCCGGTATAGTAGTCCAAACCCCGGGTGATCGAGGGATCGAGGATGAAGTGCTCGGCGATCTCTGAGGCTTCCAGATACCCATAGATGGTGCGCATCCGCTCGCTGTACTCACTCGCACCGCCTCCGAGGCGCTCGAGGCGCTCCAAGGTGACCAAGAAGGGTTCGCTCTCATCCTCTTTGTCGATGAAGGTGAGGATCGCCCCAGCTTTCTCTTGGTCTTCGATGAGACCAACTAACTCCCGCTGGACGGCATCGCGGCCGATCTTGCGCAGTTTGTCCACCGAACGAAGGATC
>DASRNL010000042.1:0-9081 GCA_035647415.1 Sphaerochaeta sp.
TGATATCACTGCGGATCTCACCCAAGGCCTGCATCTGATCGGCAGTAAGGGAGAAGGGCAGCGCCTCGATGAGGGAGAGTTCACTCTCCGTAGGAGAACTTGTGCCCAGGATTCGCTCTCTCGTTGCTTTGGTTGGACGGGTGGCGAGCTGCAGGTAGAAGAGCTCGGTGAAGGCTAAGGTGCGCTGCGCCTGCTCCAAGAGACCTAGGTCGGAGGGGAAGTGGTAGGTTCGGATTGCCGTATCGGTATCCAGGAGGTTGTGGCGCTCTCTGATAACCGGAGGCAGCTCATCTATAAAGCGATCCACAGTGGCGAGGATACTCTGGATATTGGTGCGGATCAGCCGCTGGGTGAGCGATCCACGCAGCGGGTAGATCGGGAGGATTTTCCCAAAGGCTGGGGGCATTGAGCCATCGTCTCCGATCGGGTGGGCTTCAAACTGGGAGCTCTGTCGCTCCCCACGGTGGTGGTGCACCTGCGCCCAGAGGTAGTAGGACCTGCCGACTCGGATACTCTTTTCTAAGAAATTTCGGCCGAAGCAGAGGAGGTTCAGCCTCCCATCGCCCTCGCCAGAGATATCCCGAACAGTAATTTTGAGAGTTCGTTTCTTGAAGGAGCGCCCACCAAACCAGGAGTGTTCGAGGACCTCTACGAGGGTGTTTACCATCTCTCCATCGCCTGCTGAGCCGATCGGGGTGATCGTCGAGCGATCCTCCCAGGAGCGCGGACCTAAGAGCAAGAGGTCACTATAGGTGCTGATGCCTAAGCTTTGATAGCCAGCGCTCGCCGCAGGGCCCACCCCCCGTAGGGAGGAGACAGGTTCGTCCAAAGCCCTGAGGTAGTACTTCATTCTAAAATCCGATGCGCATGATGAGGCCGACCAACAGCCTGAGCAGGGCAGAGGAGGCTAGGTAGAGGGCGATGGTAGCGATCAAGGTGGTGACCACCAGGCGTCGATCGCTGATCGCCTTGCCCGGGTAGAAGGTCCGATGCACCCAGTTCATCAAGTCCCCGATCAGCGAGTCGAGCATGGCAATGTAGCGGATCGTATGGATCGAGGCCTTATAGGTGTAGTAGAGGCGGACGATAAGCAGGATGATGAAGAACCAGAAGAGCGGGCTGACCAAAAACGACCAGAGGGTCTGCAGGATCAAGGCCGCCACCAAGGCGACGGTGAGAGTCCCGTAGGTCCCATAGAGGCGCAACAGAGATTGCACCACCGAGAGCGTCGCCAACGCTGCCAGCGGGGTAAGGTCGAAGCGATCGCGCCTCAGGGCAGCGATCGGTTTAAAGATCTCCAAGTAGGGGTCGACGATCCGCTTCAGCCAGTAGCCTACCGGCGTCTCGGCGACTTTGACCCAGCTGAGCAACAAGCGCAGCCAGATCAACAGTGAGTAGAAGGAGAGCAGGCTCGCCAAGACGGAGGCAAGCGTCATGAAGAAGGGACCGCCGGTGGTGCTGCTCGCTAGGGCAGGGTGGCTTATGAAGTACATCGTATTCCTCCTAAATCAGTCGAACCATATCCGTAAGACTGCAGGGTTTTGTTTGAGCTCTCGCTCCAGATCTTTGGAGCAGCTGACGGCGAACTCCCGTCCACACGCTATCGATTGATCGAGCACCTTTCCCTCTTCCTTGAAGTGCAGGATCAACTCGCAGTTGCCCGAGTAGGTGAGGCAGCTGTCGCGGATCTGCTGCATCTCCTCGGGTGTACAGAAGGACTTCTCCAGCTCGACGTGGCAGCGCCTGAGCGCTACCGGTGGAAGGGTCAGTGGGTCCTCGGTGATCCGTTCGATCAAGTAGGAGATCCGCTGTGCTCCCCGCGAAGCATCGAAGCGCCCGACAAAGCCGTAGATTCCATCGACCTCTAGCATCGTTCGATACTCTTCAAAGGTGTCAGGAAAGAGGGTTGCATCAAAGGTGCCGTTGTGGTCGGTCAGCTGCAGGAAGGCCATGAGCTTCCCTCCACGGGTGGTGAAGGTACGCAGGCCGGTGACCATCGCGATGATATTGGTCTGTCGCTCGGTGGGGATCGTCTCTAGGTCGGCGGTGTTGACCACCACCCGCTGGGCGATCGCCTCTCTGTAGCGATCAAGCGGGTGACCGGAGATATAGAAGCCTAAAAGCTCCTTCTCCACCTCGAGCTTCTCATTGAGCTGCCAGTCGTCGACCTCCTCCATCTCAAAGACGTTCATCTCCGCTTCGGTCGCCTCATCGAAGAGGGAGATCTGTCCAAAGGCGTTCGCCTCTTGGAGTTTGGTCACGTGGGTAACCGCATCGCTTGCATTGAAGAGCAGCGTCGGACGGTTGTGCCCCAGTGAATCGAAGGTCCCCGCCTTGATCAGGGACTCCAGCAGCTTGGAGTTGAGGCTCTTGGACTCCATCCGGGTGAGAAAATCGATGAAGTCTTCAAAAGGACCGTTGGCCTCTCGCTCGGCTATGATCGACTCCACCGCCCCTTCACCGACGTGCTTGATGCCTGCCAGTCCGTAGACGATCTGATCGTCGACGACGGCAAAGTGCTTGTCGGAGTAGTTGATCGAGGGCGGAAGAATTTCGAGGCCCATCCCCTTCACCGTCTGCAGGTAGTCGCTGAACTTATCGGGGTTGTTCATCTCGTTGGTGAGGTTGGCAGCCCAGAACTCAGAAGGGTAGTTGGCCTTCAAGTAGGCGGTCTGGTAGGCGACCACCGAGTAGGCGACGGCATGGCTCTTGTTAAACCCGTAGCCGGCGAAGGGTTCGAGCATCTCAAAGATTTCGATGGCGTGCGCCTCGCTGCGCCCCAGCGCCTTCGCTCCGGCGACGAACTTCACCTTCTCTTTTTCGAGGGCGGCGACGTTCTTCTTGCCCATGATCCTTCTGAGGATATCGGCGCTGCCGAGCGAGTAGCCGGCGATGATCTGAGCGACCTTCATCACCTGCTCCTGGTAGACGATGACCCCGTAGGTGGTCGCCAGCTCCTCTTCGAGCTCGCTGTTGGCGTAGGTGATCGGCTGACGGCCAAGCTTGCTGTTGATGAACTGCGGGATATTGGCCATCGGGCCGGGGCGATAGAGGGCGTTCAAGGCGACCAGGTCCTCGATTGTCGAGGGCTTGGACTCGCGGAGGATCGATTGCATCCCCGCGCTCTCAAACTGGAAGATCGCACTGCTCTCACCGCGGCCGAGCATCGCAAAGGTCGGCCCGTCGGTCTCGCTGATCGCTTCGATATCGAAGTCAGGTTCACGCTTACGGATCAACTCCTGGGTGTGCTTGATCACCGTGAGGGTCTTCAGCCCGAGGAAGTCCATCTTCACCAGGCCACACTCCTCTAGGTACTCCATCGTGTACTGGGTGGAGACCGCTCCGGTCTTTGCATCCCGGTAGAGGGGGACGTAGTTCACCAGATCCTCTTTGCCGATCACCACCCCCGCTGCGTGGGTGGAGGTGTGGCGGTTCAGCCCCTCTAGGCGCCGCGCTGCATCGAAGAGTTCGGCGTAGATGCCCCCCTTCGCTTCGAGGGCGACCAGCTCGCTGGATTGGTTGAACGCCTTCTCCAAGGAGATGTTTAAATCATCGCCGATGAGCTTACAGATATCGTTGGACTCATCAAAGGGGATATCCAAGACACGGGCGACATCCTTGACGACCGCCTTGGCCTTCAGGGTCCCGAAGGTGGCGATCTGCGCCACCCGGGCAGAGCCATACTTGTCGGTGACATAGTTGATCACATCCTGACGACCTTCGAAGCAGAAGTCGATATCGAAGTCCGGCATGCTCACCCGCTCGGGGTTGAGGAACCGTTCAAAGAGAAGGTTGTACTTGATCGGGTCGACCCCGGTGATTCCGGTGGTATAGGCAACCAGCGACCCTGCTCCAGAGCCACGGCCCGGACCGACAGGGATCTGTTGGTCCTTGGCCCATTGGATATAGTCCATGACGATGAGGAAGTACCCCTCATACTGCATATCGATGATGACATCCAGCTCGAAGTTCAGCCGCTCTTGTAGCTCATCGGTCACCGTCTCATAGCGCCGGTGCAGCCCCTCGTTGGCTAAGTGCCTGAGGTACTGCGCCGGGGTGCCAAAGCCCTCGGGGACGATGAAGTCTGGGAGCAAGGGGCCGGGGAAGTGGATCTCCAGATCACAGCGTTCGGCGATCTTGGCGGTGTTGGTCACCGCTTCAGGGGCCCAGGAGAAGAGGGAGGTCATCTCCGCCTCGCTCTTCATATAGAACTGGTCGTTGGGGAAGCGGAGGCGGTTAGGATCGTGCTTCTTGCTGTTGGTCCCCACACAGAGCAAGAGGTCGTGGGCGTTGGCATCGCTCTGGTCGATGTAGTGGATATCGTTGGTACAGACCAAAGGGATACCGGTCTCCTCGCTGAGGCGCTTCAGCATCGGGTTGGTCCGCTGCTGCTCGGGGAGCCCGTGGTCCTGAACTTCGAGGTAGTAACGCCCATCATCAAAGACGCTGGCGAACCACTGTGCTCGCTCTTTAGCGGTCTCATACTGGTCGTTGAGCAGATGCTGGATGATCTCCCCTCCGAGGCACGCCGAGAGACAGATCAGCCCCTCCTGGTGCTCCTGGAGCAGCGCATCGTCGATACGGGGGCGGAAGTAAAACCCATTGGTGTAGGCGAGGCTGTTGAGCTTCATCAGGTTGTGATACCCGGTCTCATTCATCGCAAGCAACACCAGGTGGTACTGGAAGGTGCGTTCGCTGCCAACTGGCCTGGCGGTATAGTCGGTGGGGTTCACATAGAACTCACAGCCGATAATCGGCTTGATACCCGCCCTTCGTGCAGCCTTATAGAAGCGCACCGCCCCGAACATATTGCCGTGGTCGGTGATCGCGACTGCGCTCATCCCTAGATCCTTTGCTCGCTCCATATACGTATCGATGGGG
Source organism: Sphaerochaeta sp. (assembly GCA_035647415.1). Taxonomy (GTDB): domain Bacteria; phylum Spirochaetota; class Spirochaetia; order Sphaerochaetales; family Sphaerochaetaceae; genus Sphaerochaeta. The sequence goes on from DASRNL010000042.1 coordinate 4,882, forward strand.
GCTGCCCCATCGAGGAGAGAGAAGTCAGTATGGTTGTGCAGATGGACAAAGCTGCTTACCGGTACGTCTACGCTCATAGGACTCCCATCGATCGTGCACTTATAGCAGCACCTGCCCGCTGAGCTCATGCAAGAGGGCCTCAAAAACCCGCCTTGCTCGTTCCAGCTGCAGATCGCTGACGGTAGGGTGCGTTTTTTTCAACTCGCCAGCCAGCTCATGGCTGAAGGTGTTGACCTTATCAGGGTGAATCGGCAACGCCGAACCTGCGAGTTTTGACTCGAGGTCCCTGCTGATATGAAACGCCTTCGTCGGGAAGTTAAAACAAATCTGTGCCTTGGAAAGGCCGTTCTGCTCCCGCTTGGCGTGGAAGGCAACTATACCACACTCCTTTGGATTGCGAACAGGGTCGCCAAAGCGCATCATGCGCTGGAAATCCCCGAACTCCAAGCCGATGCGTACCCGGGTGATCAAGAAGCGACCTTCGGTCAGCGTCAGGGCCCCTTCGCTATCATAGAGCTTGGAGGCAGTAATCCAGTGGGTGCTGACTTTTCCCTCCTTATAGCGCTTCACTTCGACGGTCGCCGGCAGGACCGCTAAGGCGGTCGGCAGGCTATAGCGCAGATCCGCTACCGCTAGGGCGCCACCGACGGTGACGCGCCTGCGCACCACTTGGGTGCCGAGGGTACGCAGGGTCTCCTGTAAGAGGGCGGGCAAGAGCAGTCTTCCTGCTGAGAGCAGCTGGCTGGCGGTGACCAGGGCTCCGATCTCCACATAACGGTCGGTCCGGGTGATCCGTTTCAGCTCCTCGATTTCAGCGATATCGATGATATTCTCCGTCTGTCCAGAGGGGTAGAAATTAGTTTTGCGCATCAGGTGGGTCCCCCCTGCCCAGAGGGTCGCTTGGGGGTGGCGGCCGATGAGGGTGGCGAGCTCTCCGAGGGTGCGGGGGGTATAGACTAAGGGGGATCTAACTCCTGGATACACGGCTCCTCCTATTGCGGTAGGTCAGGGCGATCTCTACGATCTGCACCAGCTCCGCCATATCGATGCACTGACAGGTGTTTAAACTCAGCTCACGGATGATCATCTCGCGCATCGCCTCTTCATCGCTCCGATGGCTCTTGGTCTCGATGCTCAGCTCCTGGAGGATCGACTCGATGATCAGCGTCCGTGCGTTGTAGCAGAGCTGACACGGGGTATTGCCGCTGGCCTTATAGGCACGCTCGATATCGCGGTATTGGCGGCTGCGCCGGTAGCTCTCAAAGGTACGGATCGTGGCGTTTCGTATCCGAAAGGCGGGGATTAAACAGCTGAGGGTAGCCTCCTCATTGAAGAGCACCACGCAGTTGCCACACGCCTTGCCCCCACACATGCTGTTGATCGAAGGATTCTCCAGATCCTCACTGAGGATCAGAGAGAGGGGCTTGTGGGAGCTGACCGAGAGCGAGAGGGCTTTGCCGTCGATGATACAATCTACTTTCATGCTTTCCCCTTCAGTGCTGCCAAGACGACGTTCCCATCGACTGGCAGGGTAGTAATCGGAGTGCCGAGCGCCTGATCGACTGCGGCAAGGAAGGCCCCGCTGAGGGCTGCCTTTACGCCGCTGTTGATCGAGGTGTTCATCCGTTCGCTCTCAGCGGTGATGTTGATGGTGATCTCAGGGGCGCCGCTCTGAGAGAGGGAGACCCCCACCTCCCTGAGCGCTCGGACGATCGCCCTGCGGGTCTTGGTGCGCACCACCTGTTCATCCTGGCTCTTGGAGATCGCTAAGGAGGTCCAGATCGAGCGGACCGTCGGGGTGAGGAGGATCGTATCGATCTCCAGCTCGATGACGACCGTCACCCAGGTGTGGGAGATAAAGAGTGGTGCGTTCGCTCCGGCGATCCGCGAGGAGCTGAGGTGTTCGCTGATCGGCAAGGGATCGACAAAGCGTTTCTCCTTGATCAGGTCGCAGGCGCGCTTGATCTGCTGGGGCATCCTGCCGGTTGCCACAGCGAGGACCGCCGGCCCGCTGTCGATGATCTCTGCGTAGTCGGTGACAAAGGAGATCTCGTTCTTCTCTATGGCGAGCTCTTCGCTGATGATATCCTTCCAAAGGTCGGCGCTCGAACCAGCGGTGGAGAGGGAGGTGTTCATCTCCACCTTGTCGTTGGGCAGGAGTGTCAGCTGCATCGCCTGCTGCACCAGCTGCTTGCACTCGCTGGAAAAACCGCTGATACCGGCGGCACAACAGAGGCCGATGCCGCGGCTATAGTTGAGGAAGGTGGAGAGCTTGCTCTTGGTCTGCATCTCGTAGACGGCGTGCTTACGCAAGAAGTCAGAGCTCTGACTGACCTCCTCGATCAGCGCTTTGAGCTTGCTCGCTCGGTCGGTCTTCACCGTCTGCTGATGGGCCTTATCGTCGCCGATATGCTTGATCCGCCAGGTCACCGGGTTGTAGCCGGTGAGGGTGCTCAACGCCGTATAGTGCGCCTCGGTGCACGCAAGGGCGTCGCTATAGCCGAGATCCCCATAAAAGTGTGCTGGTTGTTGGCTGCTTTGGGTGAAGGAGATCGAAATACTGATCGCCTCCAAGGAGTAGATCGGCGTCAGCCCTGCGATGATATGGTTGGCCATCTCATCGCTGAAGAACAGCGCCGACCCTTGGTCGACGAGAACTTCGATCACTTCGGCGTGGACCTTACCATCGGGGGCGTAGTAGCTCTTACGCTGGATATCGATCTGCGGACGGCTGCTGTTGATGATCGTCCTCAGCTGCGCATCGCTCTCGCTCTTGATCGCAGCGAGCGCTGCTAAGGCAGCGACTGCAGAGGGGGTGATGAGCAGCTCATCGTAGGGGGCGTGTGCGCTCTCAGGTATGATGGTGATCTTGCGCTTGGCGATGCCGGTGACATCGCTGACTGTATCGCGCACATGCTGCGGCCACTGTGTAGGCACCGAGATTATCAGTTCCTCCCCATCAAAGGAGGCAGTGATGGTGGTGAAAGTGTTGTTGGTCGTCTCAGAATGCCCGAAACGGTAGGTGCGTTCAATGTTCTGCAAGTCCTCGGTGGCTTCGAGGATATCCTCGATCGAGCCGCTGCTCCACGTATAGGGGGTAGGCTCTTCAAAGGGGTGCTCTTCGGTGAGTTCTTCATACTCTATTTCGATATCTTCGGCAGCAAAGCGGACCAGCTCGGTATCAGGTCCAAAGAGGACGAGGATCGGCTGACCGAGGTAGCTGACCGTCGAGGAGGTGAGCAACGGCATCGTCACATCGTTGATTCGGAGGCGGTTGGTGCCGGTGATATCCCTCGTTGCGATGACGACAAACCGATTGTCCAGCTCAGGGAGGGTGATTTTACGTATCGTGCCACGCTCAATCGTCGAGCGGATAATCAACCCCTGGAGGGTCCCGTGTTTGGAAATAGAAGCACTACTTTTTGCCACATGCCACCTCTTTCGTAGCTCAAACGATACCATGCACAGCTGATCAAGGCAATGTGCAGGTTCTTGCATTCTCCGCTGAAGAGAGCATACAATATCCCCATGCAGGATGTACGCACTGAGATACGAGAGCTCACCGAGCTTTTGACGCGCTACCAGCGCGCTTATTACGTAGAAGGGCGGCCGCTGGTAACTGACAGCGAGTTCGACCGCCTCTTCGATCGCCTCCTTACTTTGGAGGCGGCTCACCCAGAGCTACAGCGCAGCGATAGCCCCACCGCCCGAGTCGGTAGCGACTTGGATACCTCCTTGGAGGAGGTGGCGCATACAATCGCTGTGCTCAGCCTCGATAAGGCGTACACCGTCGATGAGGTCCATCAGTGGATTACCAAGAGCGCGACCCGTTCCGGCGAAGCGGTGGCGGTGGTGCTCGAGGAGAAGATCGATGGAGTTTCGATCGTCCTCTACTACGAGGATGGTCTTTTGGTCCGCGCCCTGACGCGCGGCGATGGGTATGTCGGCAACGATGTGACGGCGAACGTGAAGACGATCGCCTCAGTTCCGCTTGCGATCGATTATCCAAACCCAGTAGCAGTCCGCGGGGAGATCTACCTCCCCAAGTCCTCCTTTGTGAGCCTCAACGCCAGCCTAGAGGTCCCCTATGCGAGCCCGCGCAACCTTGCAGCGGGCTCAATCAGGCGCAACAAGAGCAAGGAGGTCGCCCAGATTCCCTTGGATATCTTCATCTACGAAGGCTTCTGGGAGGGTGAGGAG
>DASRNL010000043.1:0-6754 GCA_035647415.1 Sphaerochaeta sp.
TTTCTGTCTACCCGGATAAGAGCTTTAGTTTCATTCTAAAGACTCCTCCGGCGTCAGTTTTGATCAAGAAGGCTTTGGGGATTACCAGCGGAAGCGGAGAACCGAACAGGAAAAAAGTCGGTACCCTGACGCAAGAGCAACTGACTGAAATTGCACAGACGAAGCTCGAAGACCTCAACGCAAACGACATTGAGGCAGCGAAGCGTATTGTTGCAGGAACAGCCCGAAGCATGGGTGTATTGGTGGAGCAGTAAGATGAGACACGGAAAGAAGTATCGAGAAGCAGCAGAAGCTGTCGATCGCAACAAGCTCTATAGCCTCGATGAGGCGACCGCTTTGGTAAAAGAGCTTGCCTATGCGAAGTTTGATGAGACTGTGGAAATTCATGTGAAACTGACCCTCAAGCGGAGTCAGAGTGTCCGTGACACCGTCGTCCTTCCCCACCAGTTCGCAGATGAGAAGAAGATTCTCGTTTTTGCAAAGGGTGAGAAGGCTGATGAGGCTCGTGAAGCTGGTGCCACCTACGTCGGTGATACCGAGCTGATCGAGAAGATCCGCGGTGGTTGGTTAGATTTTGATGTTGCTGTGGCAACACCGGATATGATGAGAGATGTTGGACGGCTTGGACCGATCCTCGGTCGCCGAGGCCTGATGCCCAACCCCAAGACCCAGACGGTAACCATGGATATCAAGGGTGCCCTCGAAGAGCTGGGCCAGGGACGGGTTGAGTTCCGCTCGGATAAGACTGGTGTTGTGCACCTTGCGATTGGTAAGGTCTCAATGGATCCCGCACTGGTCGGTGAGAATGCCGTTACAGTCCTGCAGGAAGTGATGCGCAAAAAGCCAAGTGATGCTAAGTCAGACTACTTGGTCAGCGTAAGCCTTTCCTCCACCATGGGCCCAGGTGTTCGCGTAGACGCACGAGAGTTGGTCACGGTATAAGGAGAGAACAATGGAGTACAAGACTCGAATTACCCCTGCAAAGGAAGAAGCCATTAAGGCTTTGAAGGATGAGTTTGCTGAGTACGACGGATTTATCTTCGCCGATTACCGTGGTATGACAGTGCAACAGATTACCACCCTACGTCGCTCCCTCCTGAAGAAGGACGCCACCTTTAGGGTTGTAAAGAACCGCTTTGCTCGTCTTGCATTCGCACAGATGGATTATACCGTCGAAGATGAGCTTGTAGGCCCGACCGCTATCGCCCTGATCAAGGGTGATGAGGCAAACCTCGTAGCGAAGGACCTCTTTGATATCGCCAAAGATGGCGCTCCCTTAGAAGTGAAGGGTGGCCTCATCGCCGGTGACTTCTTCAGTGCTGAAGAGGTTGAAGCGCTCAGCAAGCTGCCTGGCAGACTCCAGCTGATCGCCGCCTTGATGGCTACGATGAAGGCTCCGGTACAGAAGCTCGCTGCAACCCTGCTCGCATACACCGAGAAACTGGAAGCAGAAGGCCCTGTCGCCGAAGCACCTGCAGCTGAAGAGGCGAAGGCAGAGGAGCCAAAGGCTGAAAAACCTGAGAAGGAAGAGAAGCCCGCAGCTGAGAAGAAGGCCGAGAAACCTGCTGAAAAGAAGGAAGAGAAGCCTGCAGCTGAGAAGAAGGCCGAAAAGCCTGCTGAAAAGAAGGCTGAAAAACCTGCTGAAAAGAAGGCCGAGAAGCCTGCAGCTGAGAAGAAGGCCGAGAAGCCTGCTGAAAAGAAGGCTGAGAAAGCCGAAGAGAAATAACACAGTCTTAGTCTTCAGAAGTAACCTGCTACGACTGTGAAGGTATACAAAATTACGATAAGGAGAAGGTAATATGGCTACAAAAAAACAAGAAGAAATTCTGGAAGCAATTGCAAACATGACCGTCATGGAGGTCGCTGACCTCATCAAGGCGATGGAAGAGAAGTTCGGCGTTGAGGCTGCAGCCGCTGTTGTTGCTGGCCCTGCTGCTGAAGCTGCTACGGTTGAGGAGCCGACTGAGTTCAACGTCATCCTCGTTGCTGCAGATCCTTCCAAGAAGATTGCTGCCATTAAGGAAGTCCGCGCACTCACCGGTCTTGGCCTGAAAGAGGCGAAGGACCTCGTTGAGGCTGGAAACGCTACGCTCAAAGAGAGCGTGAACAAGGATGAGGCTGAAGCACTGAAAGCGAAGCTTGAAGATATCGGCGCTACCGTTGAGGTCGTTCCTGTTGACTAATATTTGGAGCGGAGGGGCTTCGGCCCTTCCGAACCACTGTTCTTTCTTAGATGGGCGTAAGCCCAATCTCGATAGCCACCGGAGATCCCCCGGTGGCACGTTGTGTCTTTCGTTTTCTTCCCTAGTGGAAGAACTCTGTCTGTCTTTCAATTGACTTTGGAGGGTACATAATGGTTGCCAACGGCAAATCCATAAAACGGACGTTTATTGGAACGGAGCAGCAAGCAGTCTGCGATCTTCCTGATTTGATTAGCGTCCAGCTCGAATCATACGAGCGTTTTTTACAGCTAGACCGCTTTGCACAGGGCCTCGAGCCCGATCCGTCATATGGTCTGGCGGAGGTATTCGAATCGACCTTCCCCATCGATAGCCCCAACGGTGAGATGCGCCTCACCTACGAGGGGTACACGATCGATTTTGACAACATAAAGTTCTCAGAGACCGAGTGTAAGAAGAAGGGTCGTTCCTATAGTGTGCCCATCAAAGTGACGATCAACCTCGAGTTCTCAACCGGAGAGATCCGTGAGAAGGAGATCTTCTTCGGAGATGTTCCTTTGATGACCGACCGCGGCACCTTCATCATCAACGGTGCTGAACGCGTCGTAGTCAGCCAGATCCACCGCTCCCCTGGTGTAATCTTCAGCGACGACAAAGATGTCTATTCCTCGCGGATTATCCCCTATCGCGGTAGCTGGCTTGAGTTTGAGATCGATGATAAGAAGCACCTGATCTACACCAAGATCGACCGAAAAAAGAAGATCCTCGGCACCCTCTTCCTCAGAGCGATCGGCTTCGATACCCGTGAGAAGATCCTCGAGCAGTTCTACGCTGGTGAAAAGGTGGAGTTGGTCGATGATGCGGACTTCAAGGTGAGCCTTGAGAGCCGCTACCTCTACAAGGACATATGGGCCGATGTGGAGGGCGAGAAGAAGGTCCTGCGTGCAGGTGATATGCTCCACGCTCATGAGATTGATGAGCTGCTCAAGCTCAAGGTCAAGGAGGTTCACCTCCTGGATCTCACTGGGGAGAACACCCTCCACAGTGAAATCATTCTCAACTGCTTTGAGATCGAGGATGCGAAGTTCACCAGTGAAGGCCTCGATGAGCCGAGCAAAGAGGATGTCCTCTCTCCGATCTTCAGCGTGCTGATGCCCGGTGAGATGATCGCCATCGAGCGTGCAGAGAAGGACCTGCCTGATATGTTCTTCGCCAGCCGCCGCTACGACCTCGGGTCCGTCGGCCGCTATAAGTTTAATAAGAAGTTCGCCGACGACCTTGAAGATGATGGAGAGGAAGCTTCCACCGACCTGACGGTCCTCACCCCTGAGGATATCGTCAACACGATGGCGTTTTTGATCAAAGTCTTCATCCGTGAGGAGAACGTAGACGATATTGACCACCTTGGAAACCGCCGGATCCGTTCCGTGGGAGAGCTCTTGCGCAACGCCTTAAAGAGCGCCTTTGCTCGGATGGAGCGCATCGCCAAGGAGCGGATGAACCTCGAAAGCGGTTCGGTGCGACCCCAGGACTTGATCTCGATCAAGCCGATCGTCGCAGCGATGAAGGAGTTCTTTGGCTCCAGCCAGCTCTCGCAGTTCATGGACCAGGTTAACCCCCTTGCTGAGCTGACCCACAAGCGCCGACTCAACGCCTTAGGCCCCGGCGGGCTTTCGCGCGATCGCGCTGGCTTTGAAGTCCGAGACGTACACTACACCCACTACGGGCGTATCTGTCCGATCGAGACCCCAGAGGGACCGAACATCGGTCTGATCGTCAGCCTCGCAAACTACACCCGCATCAACCGGCACGGGTTCTTGGAGACCCCGTACCGCCGCGTCGTCGATGGGGTGGTGACCGACCAGTACCGCTACCTCGACGCCAACGATGAGGAGCGATACTTCATCGCCCAGGCCTCCGCTGAGCTCAACGAGGATGGCACCTTCCAGGATGCTGAGGTACCGGTCCGCCGCAGTGGCGACTACTCGATCAAACCCCCTGAGGAGATCCGCTATATGGACGTCGATCCCAAGCAGGTCCTCAGCGTGGCAGCGAGCCTTATCCCGTTCCTCGAGCATGACGATGCCAACCGTGCCCTGATGGGTTCGAACATGCAGCGTCAGGCAGTACCCTTGGTCTTCCCAGAAGCCCCGCGGGTAGGAACCGGAATGGAGAGCAAGACCGCCTACGACAGTGGGGTGCTCCTCAAAGCGTTGCGTGACGGAACGGTCACCTACGCAAGCAGTGAGCGGATCATCGTCACACCGGATAAACCGGAGATCGAAGGCGACGTCGATATCTATGAGATTCAGAAGTTCCAGCGTACCAACCAGGACACCTGTTTCAACCAGAAGCCGCTGGTTAGCATCGGCCAGAAGGTCGTAGCAGGGGAGGTGATCGGCGACGGTCCCTCCACCCAGGAAGGGGAGCTCGCCCTCGGGCGCAACATCCTCGTGGGCTTTGTCCCCTGGCATGGGTACAACTATGAGGACGCTGTCCTCGTCAGTGAGCGCGTGGTTAAGGATGATATCTTCACCAGCGTCCACATCAAGGAGTTCACCACCGATATCCGAGAGACCAAACTCGGACCGGAGAAGCTCACCCGGGATATCCCTAACACCAGCGAGAAGATGCTGGAGATGCTCGATGAGGACGGAATCGCCCGCATCGGTACGGTGGTACGCCCTGGTTCGATCCTCGTCGGAAAGGTGACCCCCAAGAGCGAGAGCGATACGACACCGGAGTTCAAGCTTTTGAACTCGATCTTCGGTGAGAAGGCTAAAGAGGTCCGTGACACCTCCTTGAAGGTGCCCCACGGCACCGAAGGGACGGTCATCGACGTGCAGCGCTTAAAGCGCAGCAACAACGATGAGCTACCCCCGGGAGTCGAGGAGACCGTCAAGGTCCTCATCGCCACCAAGCGCAAGCTCAGTCAAGGGGATAAGATGGCTGGTCGACACGGAAACAAGGGTGTCGTCAGCAGAATCCTCCCCGAAGAGGATATGCCCTTTATGGAGGACGGAACTCCCTTGGATGTCTGTCTCAACCCCCTGGGCGTTCCGTCACGAATGAATATCGGACAGCTCTTAGAGACACAGCTCGGCTGGGCAGCGGTAGCACTGGATGAGTGGTACTCCACCCCGGTCTTCGGCAGTGCCTCGATCGAGCAGCTTGAGGAGAAGATGCGTGAAGCCAGCCTTCCGGAGGACTCCAAGACGATCCTCTACGATGGACAGAGCGGCGTTCCCTTTGTGAACCCGGTCTTCTGTGGCTACATCTACTACCTGAAGCTCCACCACCTCGTCGATGACAAGATGCACGCCCGTTCCACTGGCCCCTACTCGCTGGTAACCCAGCAGCCGCTCGGCGGTAAGGCACAGTTCGGTGGACAGCGCCTTGGAGAGATGGAGGTCTGGGCCCTCGAAGCGTATGGCGCAGCCAATACGCTGCAGGAGCTGCTCACCATCAAGAGTGATGATATGAACGGCCGGGTGAAGATCTATGAGAGCATCGTCAAGGGAGAGCCGGCGACCAACGCTGGCATGCCAGAGGCGTTCAACGTCCTGGTGCAGGAGATCCGTGGTCTCGCCCTTGATATGTCGGTCTACGACTCAGATGGTCGTCAGTTGCCCTTAACCGAACGCGATGAGGAGATCCTCTCCAAAGTCGGTAAAGGTTCGCTCAACTAAGCAGGAGAAGTATTGATGAAGGAAATTCAAGATTTCGATAGCATCATGATTAAGCTGGCGTCGCCAGAACAGATTAAAAGTTGGTCCTACGGGGAAGTTAAGAAACCTGAAACGATCAACTACCGAACCCTGCGCCCCGAGCGTGATGGGCTCTTCTGTGAGCGGATCTTCGGTACCACCAAGGAGTGGGAGTGTTACTGCGGTAAGTTTAAGTCGATCCGCTACCGCGGGGTGGTCTGTGACCGCTGTGGGGTAGAGGTGACCAACACCAAGGTACGCCGTGAGCGGATGGGTCATATCGATCTGGCCGCCCCGGTGAGCCACATCTGGTACTACCGATCGGTGCCCAGCAGGATGAGCATGCTCTTGGATATCTCGCGCAACGCCCTGCAGTCGATCCTCTACTACGAGAAGTACGTGGTGATCAACGGCGGCGATACCGCGCTCAAGCCCAAGCAGCTCTTAACCGAGGATGAGTACTGGCAGGCACGCGATCAGTACGGTGACTCCTTCGAGGCGAGCATGGGAGCTGAAGCGGTGAAGAAGCTCTTGAAGAACCTCGATCTGGAGGAGCTCAGCCGTGAGCTGCGCGACCAGATGCGCCTCAAGGGCCCCAAGAGCGATAAGCGGCTGCTTCGTCGCATCGAGGTGGTAGAGAACTTCCGTGACAGTGGCAACCGCCCTGAGTGGATGATCCTCACCATCATCCCAGTCATCCCCCCCGATCTTCGGCCGATGGTCCAGCTCGACGGTGGGCGCTTTGCCACCAGCGACCTCAACGACCTCTACCGCCGGGTGATCAATAGAAACAATAGGCTCGATCGGCTGGTAAAGCTCCACGCCCCGGATATCATCATCCGCAATGAAAAGCGGATGCTCCAGGAG
>DASRNL010000044.1:0-11276 GCA_035647415.1 Sphaerochaeta sp.
ATACAGAGGTTCGTGCTGGTGTTCTGTATTGTTGAATCAATGCTTTTTGTATTTCACTCGATCTGATAGGAGAAATTACATATATTTCCTGAGATTATACAGTCTATGACTTTTTATAAGTATTTAATCTACAATGAATAAGAAAGGATACAAACTGGGTAACAGTGATAGTATTCCTTTGTGAATGGAGGAGATCTGCTACAATTTTTTTGGGGGGTGAAAAAATATTCAGTGGAATTTCCTTGACGGCTCACTGACGCGATGGTAGAGTCAAATAGAGCATTTAACAAATGCATTGGTTTTTGTGATGCGTTAACGTTAACGCGAAACATATGAAAAAGGAGGCTTCATATGAAGAAAGTGTTAGTAGCAGCGATGATAGTACTTTTTGCCATGAACATGGTATTTGCTGCTGGAAAGGCTGAAGTAGCTGGAAAGGAGATGGTAGGCGTTGTAATGCCTACTCGTAGTGAGGAGCGCTGGAATAAGGATGGAGCAGCGGTCAAAAGTGGTCTAGAGGAGTTAGGGTATCGGGTTGATCTTCAATTCTCTGACGATGATATTCCTACCCAGGTGCGTCAGATTGAAGACTTGATTACCAAAGGAGCAAAAGTACTCGTAATTGCTTCGATTGACGGGGTTGCGCTCAGTGATGTGTTGGCAAAAGCTGCAGAGGATAATATTCCAATCATTGCCTACGATCGCCTTATTATGAAATCACCGAATGTTGATTACTATCTATCGTTTGACAACTACGCAGTCGGTCAGCAGATGGGTGAAATCCTTATTAAGGGGATGAACCTTGATAATCCTGCAAAGAGACCACTGATGATCGAGCTCTTTGGCGGATCACCCGACGATAACAACGCCTACAAGTTCTACGATGGGGCAATTGATCGCCTCAAGCCATACTTTGATAATGGCACCTTGAAGATTGGTTCAGGCCAACAAGGGATGGATATAGTCGGTACTCTGCGCTGGAGTAATGAGCTTGCAATGTCCCGCATGGAGAACTTGCTCTCAGCTTACTACACCACTCAGACGCTCGATGGAATTCTATCCCCCTACGACCCGATCAGTCTTTCTACGCTCGAGGCGTGTAAGGCTGTAGGATATGGAACTGCGGGTAAGCCGTTGCCAGTCGTCGGTGGACAGGACTGTATTGTTGCTTCCTGTAAGTCCATCCTTGCTGGCGAGCAGTATGCTACTGTGCTCAAGGATACTCGTGTACTCGGTCAAGCAACCGTTGAGTTGGTCGACACGATTCTTCGAGGCGAGGTGCCAACAGGACTTGACACCACCAGCTACGCAAACGATTCTATTAAAGACGGTAAGCCGTACATCGTTCCGTCAGTGTTGTTGGAGTCAGTGATTGTCACCAAGGATAACCTTAAGGCTGAGGTGGTCGATACTGGCTACCACACCGCCGCCGAGGTTGGACTGTGATTGGTTTTTCTGGCTGAAAAGTAGCTAGATAGTACATTGAACAACCGAGAACCCGGCGACTCTTGCTTGCCAAGATGAAGTCCGGGTTCTGGTTGCTAACGCTGAGGTCACGCATGCAAGACAGCACTACTCTCCTTTCAATGAAACAGATCACCAAGAGCTTTCCTGGAGTAAAAGCGCTTGATGAGGTCAGTATGGATGTCAAAACAGCAGAAATTCATGCGTTGGTCGGGGAGAATGGAGCGGGAAAGTCGACCTTGATGAAGGTGCTCTCGGGCGTCTATCCACATGGTACCTACGAGGGTGATATCTATTTTGAGGGTCGCCATTGTACCTTTGCCAATATCAACCAGAGTGAGCGAGCTGGAATCGTTATAATCCACCAGGAGTTGGCTCTCAGCCCCTACCTCTCAATTGCTGAAAATATGTTCATTGGCGATGAACGGGCAAGATTCAATATCATCAATTGGGATCAGACGAGAGAAGATGCACTGAAGTATATGAAGCGAGTCGGCCTGGATGAAAACCCCAACCTTCCCGTCAATAGACTTGGGGTAGGGAAGCAACAGATGGTGGAGATTGCAAAAGCTCTAGCAAAGCAAGCAAAACTATTGATCCTCGATGAACCTACCTCCGCACTCAATGAGAAGGATAGTAAACACCTCTTAGAGATTCTCAAAGAGCTACGTGATAAGAATAATATCTCCTCAGTTCTTATCTCTCACAAGCTCAATGAAGTTGAGGCTGTTGCAGACTCAATCACCATCCTGCGTGATGGTAAGACGATTGAGACCTTGCAAGTTAAACGAGATTCCCAAGGCTATGCATCGATCAGTGAAGAGCGGATTATACAAGGGATGGTCGGGCGTGAGATTACCGAAATGTATCCGAAGCGTGACAACCCCATCGGTGATACCCTCTTTGAAATTAGAAATTGGTCGGCTTATAACCCAGATAACCCAGAGCGTAAGAAGCTTGATGGAGTGAATATCACAGTCCGTGCAGGGGAGGTCGTTGGTCTCGCTGGCTTGGTTGGAGCAGGGCGGACTGAGTTGGCCATGAGTGTGTTTGGCAGATCGTATGGAGAGAGGATTGAGGGAGAGGTGTTGATAGAGGACCGTGTCGTTGATATCAGCACGATCTCTAAAGCCATTGATCTTGGGGTTGCCTACGTGCCTGAGGACCGAAAGGAGCACGGTCTGGTAATGATCCAAAGTGTTAAAGAGAACATCACGCTTGCCAAACTCAGCAAAATTGCTCACATGAAAGTGGTCAACGAACATGAAGAGAATCTTATTGCCGAGGATTTCGTCGAGCGCCTTACTATTAGAACACCGACAATCCTACAAGAGGCTGGAAACCTCTCGGGGGGCAACCAACAAAAGGTGGTGCTCTCCAAATGGCTCTTCAGCGATCCTCAGATTCTTATCCTCGATGAACCTACCCGTGGTATTGATGTTGGTGCCAAACATGAGATTTATCAAATTATTAACGCGCTAGCGGGAGAAGGGATGGCATGTATTCTCATCTCCAGCGAGATGCCAGAGATTATAGGTATGAGTGATCGTATCTATGTGATGAGTGAGGGCAAAATCACCGCTGAGTTGGTAGCAGAAGAGGCAACTCAAGAGGAGATTATGCGCAACATCTTAAACAACTGAACTTGTACGGAAGAGGAGTGCAGAATGGATAGCTTGATTGCCATTTTAAAGAAGAATGTGCGGCAGTATATGATGGTCATCGCTCTTGCGGTGGCGATGATATCGTTTGGTTTCTTAACAGATGGTATTTTTTTCAGGCCAGTGAACTTGACGAACCTAGTACTGCAAAATAGCTATGTCCTTATCCTCGCGGTGGGGATGCTTCTGTGCACACTCACCGGAAACGTCGACCTCTCAGTGGGTTCGATCGTCTGTTTCGTGGGCGCTCTCTGTGGCGTTATGATGGTAGATTTACAGTGGAATCCCTATGTAGCGATGCTGTTGGCGCTCATGGTCGGTGCATTGATCGGGATGTGGCAGGGTTTTTGGATAGCCTTTGTCAACGTACCGCCTTTTATCGCAACCCTTGCAGGTATGCTCGTCTTCCGTGGCCTTGGACAGGTTATCATGAAGGGGCAGACAAAAGCTCCGTTTCCCCGTGAGTTTCAGGTCATCGCCTCTGGCTATCTGCCCGATCCCTTTGGAGGGGTGGCCATCGGTTCAGTAACACTGCACCTCTTCACCCTTCTTATCGGCTTTGTTATCGTCGCCTTGATTGTCTTTGGTGAGGTTAAGAGTCGAAAGAAGCAGAAACGGTACGCCTTTGATCTCTTACCGACAGGGGTCTGGCTTGCAAAGGTGATCTTCATCGCAGCGGCTCTGGTTGCGTTTACCATTGTGTTTGCGGTCTACCGGGGATTCCCCAATATTTTGGTATTGCTGGGAGTGCTGGTGGTTGGCTATCAATTTGTAGCGTCTAAGACAGTCCAAGGCCGCCATATTTATGCATTAGGGGGCAACAGGAAAGCCGCTGAACTCTCTGGGGTCAAAGTGAAGTGGGTAATGTTCTGGATTTATACCAACATGGCGATCCTTGCCTCGGTCGCAGCGATGGTCTTTACCGCTCGATTGAACTCTGCCACCCCAAAGGCAGGACAGAGCTTTGAAATGGATGCCATTGCCGCCTGTTATGTCGGTGGATCCGCTGTCTCTGGCGGTGTAGGAAGTGTGATCGGAGCTGTGGTTGGCGGTCTCTTTATCGGGGTGTTAAACAACGGTATGTCGATTATCGGCATCAGCACCGACTGGCAGCAAGCCATTAAGGGGTTTGTTCTCCTCGCTGCCGTCGCCTTTGACCTCTACTCAAAATCCCGCTCATCGAAAGTGGCATAATATGTTTTAGCTCTGATGAACAGAGAGGGTGAAATTGACCAAACATTCCTTTTGTATAAAAAGAGAGTGTCAATAAGTTGTATTATAATGAGTTATGATGAATAAGGAGAGTAGAAACAGCAGAAAAGCAGTTGCTTGACGCGTTGAGCACACTGACAGTACAGTGTATCACAACCGTCTGGTGATGAGAGGGAGTGAACGATGACGATAGCAGATATCGCCAAACTTGCAGGTGTTTCAATTGGAACCGTCGATAGAGTATTGCACAATCGCGGCCGTGTTGCACCAAAGACTGTCGAGAAGATTATGGCGATCATTGATGAGTATGGGTATCAGCCAAATACGTTTGCACGCAATTTACGATTGAGTAAAACCTATACTATTGGTGTTGTTCTTCCCTACCTTCACTCTGAATATGGCTACTGGAGACTCATCTATAACGGAGTCTTGAAAGCGGTCAAGGAGCTTGCACAGCTTGCCGTATCCATTGAGCTCGTTGAGTATGACCGCCTTGAGCCAAAAACGTTCTGCGATGCAGTGGATAAGGCTGTTGAAAGCAACGTTGATGCCGTGCTGCTCGCCCCCCTCCTACCCGAAGAGACGAGACAGGTGATACAGCGCTACCCACAAGTAAGTTGGGCGTTTGTTGATTCACCGTTGCCCTGCCAGAGCAAGGTTATAACTGTAGCTCAAAATCCCTTTAGAGGTGGATTTATGGCAGGCAGATTGATGGATCTGCAAGTTGGAGAGCAGGGTGGGACGCTGGTGGTTATCAACACCCACACCGCAGCGTTTAACGCAAGCGAACGTGCTCGAGGGTTTATCGAATACTTTACAGATAAACCGAACTTCACCGTGATAACTCTCGATATCGCCTCAAGTGCGAGTGCCGAGGAGGCGCTGGAGCTAGCGTACCTCGATTACGCAGATCTGTGTGGAATTTTTATAGTCAACAACGCTGTTGCACGCTTTGCCTCCCACATAGCTCTCTTGGGGCGAAAGAATCATACGACGGTAATAGGGTATGACCTAGTCGAACAAAACCGAGTTGCAATGCTTGAAGGGAAGGTCGATTGTTTAATCTCTCAGCGTCCTGAGTACCAAGGATATACCGCGACGTATCAACTCTATCGCAAAGGTATTCTCAACCAAAAGCCCGATAAGGATATTCTTATACCCATCGACATCATTCTGCTAGAGAATATGCAGGATGATACTTCCTATACCCTGCGGTGGAATGGGCGCGGCGAAGCGCGGTAAGTTGCGCTTCTAGCGCTTGCTTTTGACCATAGCATGGTTACTACAAACTCGCAGGTACCACAGGCGGTGTCAAATTTTACTGTCTCAAGAAAGGCGACGAGACGACCTCGTTGTGATGATGGACGGATACTCTCGTTTTAAAACATTATTCTATCTTTTATTGATTTATTGTCTTGCGACACAGTAGGATGGAATACACAGGGAGGAGCTATGGGAGAGACAGTACGCTTTGGTGTTTCGATGGATAGCAGTCTGGTAGTGCTTCTTGATCAGATTACCGAGCGAGAGCAGCATGATAGCCGTTCTGAAACAATCCGAGAACTCGTACGCAAAGAGGTCATCTCATTTGGCAAAGATGATGACTCGCAAGCGGTGATTGCAACGTTGACAGCGCTCTTTCATCAAGGCACCCGCCTACCACGGGTTCCGGTGGATGAGTACCCCTCCTTGCATATTATCGCCAACCTACAATTCCATGTAGAAGAGGAAATCTGCCAGAAGGTGATCATCGTCTCTGGAATCGGGAGCGAGGTTAAAACATGGGCACAACAGGTGCTCCGAAGCCCCAAAGTGATCAGCACTTTGACCTATACTGCTACCGATGAACTCTTTTCAGAACTCAGAGCCACCGAGCATTCTTGACCTTTGGCGGGTAAGTGAGTACCCTCTGACTGTGTTACGATATTAGAATATCGTGTTACTGCCATAGTTGGAGGGATCTATGAAATTTACTATTCGTTTCTCTAAGGGAGTGTTCATGCTCCTGGTGTCGCTGGGCATCGTGCTCGGTGGCCTCAGTGCTGCAGCGGTCAGTGAGAAGGCTGTAGAGCTACGAGAACGCAGTGTTATCGATATGCGAGGCAGAGCGGTGAGTGTACCTGCCGAAGTCAAAAGCGTGATCGCCTTGGATGCGGGTTCGCTACGCCTTATCACCTATCTTGATGCTGTCGACTTGGTTGTGGCTGTTGAAGATGCTGGGCACGGACGAGAGAAGAGCGACTATGAGTTTTTCTCCCTAGCTACCTACCGTATCGCTCATCCAAGCTTGCGTGAGCTACCGAGCATCGGGAGCGCTGAAAACTATGAAGCGCTCATCGGAGCTAATCCTGATCTGATCATCTCCTCTGCCGTCGATGTGCAGAAGCTCGATCATCTACAGGCGATGGTGGATATCCCGGTGCTCGGAGTCGATGTTGATATTGAACTCTATGATATAGCGGCGTTCTACCACCAAATCAGCTTGCTCGGAGAGGTGCTCGACAGAGAAGCGCGTGCGGAAAGTCTCAATGCAGGTATAGCGAC
Organism: Sphaerochaeta sp.; assembly: GCA_035647415.1. Lineage (GTDB taxonomy): Bacteria > Spirochaetota > Spirochaetia > Sphaerochaetales > Sphaerochaetaceae > Sphaerochaeta. Next base: position 6,882 of record DASRNL010000044.1, read on the forward strand.
AGTGCTTGGTGACCTCGAGGGTCGAAAGAGAGAGGTCAGCGATGTAAAGCGTGCCTACGCCGCTGGGATGATGTACTATGGGCCTGCGGATCTGCTGCGGACCACCGGTGACTTCATCCCCTTTGACTTCATCGGGGTAGAGAACGTCATGCCTACCAACCCTGTGGGCAATCGACAACCCTATATGACCACCTTGGAGCACCTCATAGCAGCAGAACCTGACTATGTCTTCCTCGATGCAGCGAATATGCACCTCTCTCAGGCGGGCTATCTTGCAAACCAAAAAGTCTTGACCGAGCTGGTGCCGGCCTTTGCTGCCCAGGAGGTCTACTCCACCTTCGTCTATAAGTACTACGGGACCAACTGGGAGAATCAACTGGTAAATGTCTACTTTGTCGGCTCAGTTCTCTACCCAGAGCTCTTTGGGGACAAGTCAGTGGAGACCTATGCAGAGGAGATCTGGGAGCTCTTCTTCAACCTACCGCTCTCCTACGATACTGTTGCCGCGGTGCAGGGAGTACGCCCTGGACGTGTCAGCTGGTTTGGAGAGTAAACGATGGAGGAGCTACACCGAGATTGGACGCTCAGCAGGGCGTATACCCGCTACCGTAAAAGCCGAAATGCGTTCCTGTTTATCGGTCTCATCCTCCTCGGTGTCCTCATCTTTGTAGCGCTCGCTACCGGGTCGCTGCGTATCCCTCTCTCGACGGTTGTGCGTGTCCTTTTTACCGCTGATCGCAGCGGTCAGGGGCGGGTGATCTGGGATGTGCGGATGCCCCGGGTGCTGGCGGCGGTCCTCGTGGGGGCGGGGCTTTCGCTCTCCGGGACGGTGATGCAATCGGTACTTCGCAACCCCTTAGCATCTCCGTATACCCTCGGGCTCTCCAGCGCTGCTGCCTTCGGTGCATCGGTGGCGATCGTCTTCTTTGGAGCGGGTACGAGTACCAGCAGCACGATCATCGTTAGCAACTTCTTCTCGGTTGCTACCTCAGCATTTTTCTTCTCCTTGCTCTCGACAGCGGCGATCCTGGCCCTTGCCGCCGCCACCGATATTTCTGCCCACTCGATGGTGCTCGCCGGTATTGCGATCAGTTCGATCTTCTCTGCTGGCCTGACGCTGATGCAGTATCTTGCTGACTCGGTGCAGCTTTCTAGCATCGTCTCTTGGACCTTCGGGGACTTGGGGCGGACGAGCTGGCGAGCCTTAGGGAGTATCGCCTTGGTCTTCTTCCCGCTCTTTTTCCTCTCGCTCCTGCATCGGTACAACTTCAATGCGATGGACAGCGGCGAGGAGAGTGCCAGAGGGCTGGGGGTGAGAACCAGCGCTTTGCGGATCGGTGGGATGCTCGCCTCCTCCTTGGTCTCCGCCACGATTGTCTCCTTCTTTGGTACCATCGCGTTCATCGGTCTGTTAGGCCCGCATATCGCACGACGGATCTTTGGCGCTGATCATCGCTACCTGATGCTCGCTTCGCCGTTGCTCGGCGCTGTGGTACTCCTGCTTGCCGACACCGTCGCTCGGACGGTTCTCGATCCGATGGTGCTGCCGGTGGGGGTGTTGACCAGCTTACTCGGCGGCCCGCTCTTCATCTCCTTGTTGCTCAGAGGGAGAAAGCGATGATCCTTCGAGCCCATGAAATCAGCTTTCGCTACCGAAATGATCCAGTCCTCTCGGAGGTGAATCTCACAGTAGCTCCGGGACAGGTCCTCTCGATTCTCGGAAGCAATGGCGCGGGGAAGACGACCTTGCTGAAGACGCTCAATCGGGTCTTGAAGCCCCAGGGGGGGAGTGTCTATATCGAAGAGATGGATACCGCTGCGCTGAGCAGCACCGAGCTCGCTCAACGCCTCGGCTGGGTTCCCCAACACGGCGAAGCGACAGCGATGAAGGTCTTTGATCTGATCCTCCTAGGGCGCAAGCCCCACTTCAAGTGGGCACCACGGGGTGAGGATTATGAGAAGGTCAGAGAGATTATTGCGATAACGGGATTAGAAGAGCTGGCGATGCGGTACGCCGATGAGCTCAGCGGAGGGGAGTTTCAACAGGTGCTCATCGCTCGAGCGCTCGCCCAAGAACCCAAGGTGATCCTCCTCGATGAGCCGACCAGCAGCCTCGATATCCGTAACCAGCACCGTCTGATGATGATGGTACGAAAGCTGATCGCCGAGAGGGACAAGTCAGCGGTGATAGCGATGCATGACTTAAACCTCGCCCTGCGCTATAGCGACCGCTTCCTCTTGCTCAAAGATGGGAACGTCTATGCAGAAGGGGATTACTCGATTATCACCCCTGAGGCAATCGCTGAAGTCTATGGGGTAGAGGTTAGCGTAGCGGAGGTAGGGGGCTACTCGGTGGTAGTGCCCTTAGACCTGCGATGACCGATCTCTATGACCCGCAGAGTCCAGGCTTTGCATCCCGGATTGAAGCGGCACTGCAGAACCAACTACAGCGCTACCCACACCTACAGCTGCGTGACCTCTATAAGAGTTTCTTTCAAGATGCCTTTGGCCCTGGGCATCTGCTCGATAGCCCCAAACATGCGATCGAAGCCTTGGAGGCAGAACTGGCAGTAGCGGAAAGTCAGGGGCGCTACCAGCGGGAGAACTGTGGCATCGGCGCGAATTTTTGCCGTCTTTCGTTGGATCTCATTCTCGATAAGCGAATCAGCATTGCTGCGTATATCGATGCATTTTTACAGAGTGCAGAGACCTTTCGCCTGCCGAGTGTCCCACTGTGGCACGCTCGGTGGCAGGCTATAGTGCCGATTATTGCCTCTGTTGCGCCGGCGATGGAGCACTTCAGCTCTGATCGTGCGTTCATCGACACCCTGCTAGCAAGTGGCAGGTATCAAGCGAGCCATTCGGCGGTCTATCGTACCCACTACAACCCTCGGTATCGGATCTTCTCTCTGGCCTCGGCAGAGGCGCTGCTGAGCAGCGGCCACTAATGCTCGACTTCTCTCTGCTGCGCCCCTATGATGGAAGCGAGGAGAAGCGGTGTGGTAGTAGATACTCAGCTGGTAATCGGCCCCTATGAAGCAGAAGTGCTCGGTGAGAAAGAGATTCTCCGCCGTTTTACTACGTATATAGAGCGGGTGCCCACCCGCAGACTGCTTTTTTGGAATACCCAAAGTGAACGGTACTTTGACTTGGTGCTGAACATCTGTGAGCAGGAGGGGATTGAACCCTACCTCTGGTACCCAGTGCTCGCAGACCGCAAAGCGGGGCAGCTCCTTCCTGGGCGCTATTTTTCACGCAGCGGTGCTGGCTACGATGGCTGGGGCACCGGCGGACGATGGGAGGGGCTCACCGGTGGGGATGAACGCTTTCTCTTCAGCTGCCCGACCCACGGCATCGATCCACGCCAAGAGGGGGAGCAGATCGTCTCTCTTTTAAAGCGCTTCTCCTTCGCTGGGGTCTTCTTAGATCGAATCCGCTACCCATCCCCTGCCAACGGGCTCGAGCAGCTCTTCTCTTGCTTCTGCCCAGCATGCCTTATAGCTGAGGAGCGCGCCGAGCTTTTGCCACTAGCTAAGCGAGCGTACTCGCTGTTAGGGGAGCTTTGTGCTGCTGGGGAGGCTCTCTCTTGGATGGAGTTTTTAGAGCGGGCAGGGATTGAGGATCTGCAGCGGCAGAAGGAGGAGGCGATCGAGGATTTGGTTCACGAGATCGGTGGCAGCATCGACCGCAGTCGCTACCTGATTGGCCTCGATCTCTTCAGCCCATCGCTCGCCCCCTTGGTCGGACAATCCTATGAACGGCTCTCGATGCACTGCGACTGGATTAAGGCGATGACCTACGCCAAGGCGGAGGGGCCTGCGACCCTTGTGTTGGAGTGCAAGGCCCTCATCGACGGGGTGCAGAGCGTAGCTAGCCACCTCCCTTGGGAAGAGGTCGCCACCTGGGTGGCACAGCTCTTGGGGTTCTCGCAGGAGGCATTGCTACCCTTAGAGGGGGGAGGCTCTCTCGTTGAGACCCTGCTCGGTGATGAAGTACAGCGTGCAGAAAATCTCGCTGTGGAGAGCGAGGTAGTCTGTGGGATTGAGCTGGTTGATCATCCTCTCTTTGTCTCTCAAATTTCCACAGCCAGTGCCCAGCGGATGCTCGAGATTGCCCGCGTACATACCGATTCAGTGATCAGCTGTTGGAACCTTCTGTACATCCCAGAGGAGACCCTTCCGCTCCTACTTTTTTAGTGTTACCCTTCCAATTTCGCCTGTTTGCCAGTATTATTTGCCCATGATAGGAGTAGCTGATGAAGCATGAGATTGTTGTAACAGAAGAAAATTTTGAAACGGCAGTACTGCAAGCCGACGTACCGGTGCTCGTCGATTTCTGGGCACCATGGTGTGGTCCCTGTCAGATGATTGCGCCCTCGATCTCTCAGCTTGCCGA
>DASRNL010000045.1:0-3466 GCA_035647415.1 Sphaerochaeta sp.
AAACCTACCAGAGCATCCTCGTACATCTCTCTGGTGGTGATGTACGAGAGGGCGAGTAGCGTTGCCGCTTCAGCATCAGAATAACGAAGTGCAGCAAGGTCTGTTGCGAGGTTTTGATAGAGTGGGGCGTAGCGATTTACCAGATCCCAATCCAAGATTGCACTGGCATCGGCTATTTCGTGCAAGGTGAAGCGGATAATCGCATCCGCTTCACTTTGGGAGAGGGTGAGCTCCGGTGCACTGACCGTCATCGTGCGATGGATGAACTTGGTAAGAAAGATCGGGTGATCGACCTCGATTCTCTTCTCTGCATAGGCGATCCCCGCTTTGCTATAGGTGATGGTATGGGAGCCACTTTCGATGAAGTATTGGTGAGTGCTACCGCCGAGGTAGGTATCGTTGATGGTGATTCCACTCTCTGCAAGCGGTGCCTCGAAGGTCACATATCTACCGCCTTTGAGGATACCGGGGAAGATGGTGATAAAGAAAATAGCTGCTGCGAGCAGGATGATTAACAGAATGAGTATATAGACGCCGGGTCTGAGAGTAAAAACCTCAGGTAAAACGACTTCGCTTACCTGAGGGAGGTCGATCTTCTTCTTCATAGGTGTAAGGTATCCCTCACTCATCGGCTTGTCAACAGAGTGCAGTTGTGATAGCGTGCAACCATGGATCGTTTCTTGAGCTTTTTAGAGCAAAAAACCATTGCATTTCTCACCAAACGCAAAGCTGTTGCCGCCCTGCAAGCAGCGAACAAAGCGAAGCGTACCTTTGTAAGCGAAGCAAAGGGATGGCTTGATGCTCTGGTGTTTGCCGTCTTTGCGGTCCTGTTAATCAACCAATATCTCTTTCAGCTCTTCGTTATCCCATCGCCCTCGATGGTCCCGACCCTCAAGGTAGGGGACCGTGTTTTTGTCAGCAAACGAATCTATGGGGTGGAGCTGTACCCCGGTGGTCCGAAGCTCGGTAGCGAGAACCGGCAGGTCGCTCGTGATCAGATCATCACCTTCTATAACCCTGAGTACGATAGCAAGGGACCACTCTTTGATGTGCTCAGTCAGATTATCTATTCAGGGACCTTCAGTTTGGTGAACATCGATCGTAATCCCGACGGTTCGATGGCAGAACGGCTCTATGTAAAACGAGCGATCGGTATGCCTTCTGAACTGGTACGGTTTGTAGACGGCTCGGTACAGATCAGGCGGGTGGGTGAGAACACCTGGGTGAAAGAGGATGAATTACGCAGTGAATTGGGGCTAGTCGAAGGACCCCACCGTACACTCTCCGATGACCTGTACACCGGCTTACGTGCATGGGGTAGCCTCTACGGCTATCAGGAGGCTGGCATAAACCTCGATCTGGTTCCCACCTACCTAAAGAATGAGTATGCGCAGGTGAGCGCCTACAACTACCCACCGGATATGTATTCCTTCACACAGCAGAGCAATCGCACCCAGCATCTCTTTGATCCCAGCGATATGCAGGCGCGCTCTGCCTATAGCGGATATCAGCGGGGTATCTACATCCCAGAAGGACATATCCTTCCCTTAGGGGATAACCGAGATGACAGCCGCGATGGACGCTACTTCGGTCCGGTCTCCCACGGTTCGATCAACGGCAGTGTCCGCTCCCGCTTCTGGCCTCCGAAGCGCATCGCCTATCTAGGCAACAAATAATGTTTCCCCCCACCGCTGAGCAGCTCTCCCTCTACCTCCACGTTCCGATGTGCGGCATTCGCTGCTCCTACTGTAGCTTCTACTCTGAACCCAAAGAAAACTGGCAAGCATACCGAGAGCAGTACGCTGACCGGCTGCTAGGTGAAGTTGCTGCCCTACAGGCTCCTACAGGAGGCTTTCATACCCTCTACATCGGAGGGGGGTCTCCGCTGTACTTAGGGTATCCAGCTATTGTAAAGATTCTCACAGCTGTCAGGGAGGTAGGAAGCCCTGAGGAGGTGACCCTAGAGGTCAACCCAGAGCAGGTCGATATGGAGCTTTTGAGCCTCTGTGGATCTGGGCTGATCAGCCGTATCTCTGTCGGTATTCAGAGTATGGATGATCGGCTGCTGACTCTGTTGGGAAGATCTGCAACAGCGGATATAAACCGATCTGCGCTGCTTTTACTGCAAGAGGCCAGAGAACGGTATGGCATCGACATCAGCGTCGACTTGATGGTCGCCCTTCCCACCCAAAAGATCGAACAGGCGATCGCTGATATCGATATGGTGCTTGGGACAGTCGATGTCGAGCACCTCAGCCTCTACTGTTTGACGGTAGAGGAGGGGACCGCGCTCGCCCAGCGGGTAGCAGCACAAGAGGTGCTCATCCACAACGAAGATAGCCAAGCGCTTTTCCTCGATGCGATCAACCTTGCACTACAGGAGCGGGGATTCTCCCACTACGAGGTCTCCAACTGGGCAAAACAGCAGCGCTATAGCAGGCACAACACCGTCTACTGGAGCGTAGGGGATTATCTAGGGCTTGGCAGCAGCGCTGCCTCCACCGTCGGTACCCAGCACTGGGAGCAGAGCCAAGACCTGGCTACCTACGCAGCTTCACCGCTCTTTAGCGGCTATGAGGTAGAGGAGATTAGCCTCGTTGAGCAGGTAGAGGAGTATCTGATGATGGGCCTAAGAACTGCGTGGGGAATCGATAAACTGATCTTTGCAAACCGCTTCAGTCTCTCATTTGATTCCCTCTTTCAGATCACCGAAATGGACCTGAAAAAATCCTGGTATAAGGATACGCCACAAACGTTTAGTCTGACTGAGCAAGGGTGGTTGGTGCTCGATGAAATCCTACTGCGACTTGTGTTGCAAATCCCTGAAAGCCTTGACCCCCTAGTGGTGTTGTGATAGCGTAGAACTACTTAATAATTCAGCGTATATCAATAAGATATAGAAGGGGTTCAACCATGGCTGGTCATAGCAAATGGTCATCGATTAAACGAAAAAAGGGCGCTAATGATAAGAAGCGTGGACAGCTGTTCACCAAACTCATTCGCGAAATTACTGTAGCAGCAAAGATGGGTGACCCTGACCCGGAGATGAATCCCCGCTTGCGTACCGCTATTCTCAAGGCTCGAGCTGAGAACATGCCGAACGACAATATCGAGCGTGCGATCAAGAAAGGATCGGGGGAGAGCGATAGCACAGTCTTCTACGAACTTACCTACGAAGGATACGCCCCGGGAGGGGTGGCCATCATCATCGACACCCTCACCGATAACAAGAACCGCACTGCAGCTGATGTGCGGGCAGCCCTTACCAAGGGTGGCGGCACTCTTGGGGCTACCGGATGTGTCTCCTATATGTTCCAGACCAAAGGGATCATCACCTACGACACCGAGAAGTATACCGAAGATGAAATCTACGAAGCTGCTTTGGAGTTGGGCGCTTACGACGTCGTGGGTGAAGAGGAGATTATCGAAGTCTCCACCGCACCAACGGACTTCGCTTCAGTGCTTG
>DASRNL010000046.1:0-4169 GCA_035647415.1 Sphaerochaeta sp.
CACCCAACAGATGCATAGCCGCCTCGCGGTAGCAAAAGCCACCGTGGATCGCTACGATAGCCGCTCGCTAGCACAGGCCCTTGGGCACCTGATCAGCGGCAAGGAATTTCGCCTTGCCAACGCCCAAGTGCAGCTGAGCCAGGAGATTGAGCGGCGTTTGCGTGATGCAGAGAGTCGGTTTGCCCTCCTCAGTGGACAGTTGCAGGCCCTTTCCCCCCTTGCTATACTCAACCGAGGCTATTCGGTAATCAAAGATGCTGCGGGCACGGTGATTGCAAGCAAAGCAGCTGCGCTGCCCGGGCTCTCCGTCTCCCTCTGCTTCGCCGATGGCGAACGCAAGGCGACGATCGAGGAGGAACCATGAGCTTTGAAGATGCTATAAAGAAGATTGAAGAGATCGCCCAAAAGCTCTCACTATCGACCACCCCGCTGGAAGAAGCGATCGCCCTCTACGAGGAGGGGATAGCGCTGACAAAGCAGCTGGAGAAGACCCTCACAGAGGCGAAGCAGAAGGTAGAGATGGTCGAAGGAAACTCCAGCGAAGCAGCCCAAATCATCCCTGTAGAGTAGTATATGCCCACCAAAAAAATTGTCTTTCTAATCCAGTGTGAAGATCGCCGTGGCATCCTCAGCGCAACGACAACCTGGTTTGCTGAGCGGGGCTTTAATATCCTCCACTGCCAGCAACACACCGACGCTCGAGAGGGGTGTTTCTTTATGCGCATCGAGCTCGCCCTCGCCGACTTGAAGACCACTCGCAGGGCCTTAGAGGAGGGCTTTGGAGACTTTGCCCAGGAGCAAGGGATGCGGTGGAGCTGCAACTGGGGGGATTATACCCATCGTGTTGCCATCATGGTCAGCAAGACTAGCCACTGCCTCTACGATCTGATAACCCGCCAGCGCGAGGGGGATTTAGTCTGTGAGATTCCCTTGATCATCAGCAACCACCCGAACCTTGAGCCGATCGCCGATCAGTTCCGCATCCCCTACTACCATCTGCCAATCACCGCCGAGAGCAAGGCGGAGCAGGAGCAAAAGGTGCAGGCGCTCTTACAGCGGTTTGATATCGATTTGGTCGTTCTCGCCCGCTATATGCAGGTCCTCAGCCCCTCCTTCATCGCCGCGTGGAATGGAAAAATCATCAACATCCACCACGCATTTCTGCCGGCCTTTCAAGGGGCAAACCCCTACGGGCAGGCATATGAACGAGGGGTGAAGATGATCGGAGCGACCGCTCACTATGCAAGCGACGAGCTGGACCAAGGGCCGATCATCGAGCAGGATGTGGTGCGGGTAAACCATGAACTGGACCCCAAAGGGTTGCGCGATGTGGGCAAGGATGTAGAGAGACGCGTACTCACCCAGGCGGTAGCTGCCCACCTGGAGAGCCGCGTCATCATCTATAAGAATAGGACCATCGTCTTTTAGAGGTTCAGACACTCCAGCTCAGGATGGACAAAGACTCCATCCTTGCGCACCAGCACCCCATCGAAGTACATCTTTCCACCCCCATACTCAGGGCGTTGGATCTGCACCAAGTCCCAGTGCACCGCACTGCGGTTGGTGTTGTCACAATCCTCGTAGGCGTTGCCTGGGGTGAAGTGGATCGAACCGGCGATCTTTTCATCGAAGAGGGTGTTATCCATCGGAGCGAAGATCTCCGGGTTCACCCCGAGAGCGAACTCGCCGACATAGCGAGCTCCCTCGTCGATATCGAGGATCGCGTTGAGCTTCTCATCATCATCGGCGTGGGCCTCGATGATCTTCCCATCCTTGAAGGTGAAGGAGACATCGCTGAAGCAGTGCCCGTGATAGGTGCTGCTGGTATTGTAGGTGATCGTCCCATTGACCGAATCCTTGACCGGTGCGGTGTAGATCTCCCCGTCGGGGATGTTCATCTCACCGGCACAGGGAATCCAACCCATACCCTTGATCGAGAAGCGCAGATCGGTGCCAGGGGCGACGATATGCACCTGATCGACGGTGTCGAGGAAACGCTTAGCCTCGGCCATCGCCTCGCCCATCGCCTTATAATCGACCTCGGTGCAGACGCGGTAGAAGAACTCCTCAAACTCGACGGTCCCCATATTCGCCTGCATCGCCATCGCTTCGGTGGGATAGCGCAGCACGACCCACTTGGTCTTGTTCAGCCGTGTCTCCATATGCACCGGAGTGCTGTAGTGGCGGCTGGCCAGCTGTGCCTGCTCGCCGATCGTCGCCAGCTCTCGGACGTTGGCGATTCCGCGGATCCCGATAAAGGCATCCATCTGCTCCATCCGGTACTGATCCACATGGGCCCATGCCTTGAGGCTCGCCTCGCTCGCCCGCTCGACGATCGCCCGCTCTAGGCGCTGATTCCAAAGATTTACAAAGGGGAACGCCCCCTTGTCGTAGACGGCGTTGACCAACGCCTCGACCATCGTAGGCGGTACATCGACTGCGTTGATGAGGCAGGACTCCCCCTCCTCAAGCCGTACCGAGTGCTCGACCAGCAGCTTCGCTAGCGCTACTTCTCTCAGATCCATACCATATGCTCCTTCTCTTACTCGTGCACCCGTACCTCGATTCGCTCCGAGGTAAACGGGTGAGGAAATTCTACTGCAACTGCCGTAAGGGCAAGTTCTTCACGCTCGCTGCCGCCATAGCGACGATCGCCGGCCACAGGCCAACCACTCCAACCAAGGTGGGCGCGCACCTGGTGACGGAAGCTGTGGTTCAACCGACAGATGAAGCGGTGAGAACCCTCCTCGGTCACGCCGTTGTAGAGGACCCGCGTCAGATGCCAGGTGGGGCTGCTGCGCTCCAGGACATGGCGCGGGCTGTCGGAGAGCACTGGGCGCACCGAGCTACGGTTCTTTCCATGGTAGCGAAAGAGGCTACCGATGGAGACCACCCGCCCACCACAGAGCAAGGGGTCCTCATAGGGGTAAGGAGGAAAGTCCTCCAGCACTCCGATGCTCTGTTCTGTGCTGCTGATAGCGGCATACTCGCGGACCAGGAGGTTCGCCTGCATGATCGCCTGCAGGCGCTGATACGCCTCGCTGTTGCGGGCGATGATCACCAGACCCCGGGTCGGGGTATCGAGGCGGTAGAGCACCCCTCCCTCAACGCTCGCTCTCCCGCCGACTGAGAGAATCTCTGGGTAGTCGGTAGCGAGGGCGTTGAGCATACTCGTCCCAAGGGAGGTATCGCTCTTCGACTGGACTGTTGGAATCCCTGCTCGCTTATCGACGACGAGGAACGCTGGATCCTCGTAGAGAACGCGAGCTGGTGTAACTGCTCTCATATACCTCTACTATACCAAATAAATCTGCCTCCGCCACCCATCAGAGCGGGCGAAGTGAGCAAAGGCAAAAATCTTCTCCCAGCAGGGTACTTTCGTGTATACTCTAGGCATGCAAGAGATACCCATAAACACTATGACCAGCGCCAATGTCGTCCTTGAGCTGATCTATCGCTTGAAGATCAAGGAGGCGATGAGCACCAACTTAGTCACCGCAGCGAAGGAGACGAGCCTCAGGGAGATCCAGCAGATCATGCGCAACAAGAAGATCACCGGTCTGCCGATCGTCCTGGGAAAGCGCCTCATTGGATTGGTGAGTATGGATGACATCATCCAAGCCCTCGACGAGGGGTATATTGAAGATACCGCCGAGGAGCATATGAGCCGCAACCTCATCGTCCTAGAGGACGATATGCCGATCTCCTTTGCGATCAACTACTTTGACCGCTACCCCTACCACCGCTTCCCGGTACTCAACAAGGATAAGGAGCTGGTGGGGATGATCACCAACCGGGATATCACCAGCACGCTGCTCATCGAGATCAACCGACTTGTCGAGGAGCTCGAAGAGAAGAACCAGCGGGTTGAGGGGACTATCCTCAGCCATGAAGAGCTCACCTACCATATCATGCAGAATGACTTTGAGAACGCTGGACACGCCTCCACTGAGATTAAGAAGCGACTCAAGAGCGCTCAGATACACCCGCAGATTATCCGCCGTGCAGCGATCGCCAGCTACGAGCTGGAGATGAACATCGTCGTCCATTCGGCAGGGGGAACCCTCTTAGCGGAGTACACCTCCGACACGCTGACGATCACCGCCACCGACACCGGTCCGGGGATCGAAGATGTGGATGAAGCGCTGGAGGCGGGCTATTCGACCGCC
>DASRNL010000047.1:0-10723 GCA_035647415.1 Sphaerochaeta sp.
GTATGAAAAGAGCCAAAATATATAAGAGATGCGTTTAAAAAGTTTGGATCGACACCAAGGCTGAATGTACACTTACCCAAAAATAAAGCTGATGCAGCTGGCAAAAATATAGTTTTCTTTGATTTACGATATAGGGGAGAGAATGTAGCAGAGCTAGCAATTGGTAAGGAACCAACATTCACAATCTCGGACAAAATCGAAAAATACGAAGAATACAATAGTAAACTTCCTGATCTCTCTAAAAAGCGATTTAATTGGAAAGGTGATGATGGAGAAAAATTCAGGAAATTTTTTGCTGATAACCCAAAACAGATCAAGGCAGGGAATATAAAAGAAAGTCAGCTTGAAGCACAATTACTGGAGAATTTTTCAAAGACTTCCTTCAACGATAAGTTATTAGCCTTTATACAGCCAGTTAAATTGTTCTGTGGCTTTTTTCAATTCCCTTCTGCACTGACTGGGTGTAAAGCATCCGATGGTACTGTCGAGTATTCACCAGATCCTAGTGGTCACATTGATATTTTGGTTCGGAAGGGAAGAGGTATTAACACAAAGCTAACAGTGATAGAATTAAAAAGGAAATATGATAAACTTGAACAAACCATTAAACAGGCGATAGTTTATGCGGTTTTCATGCAAAGGCTCCTAAGATGTGCCGATGCAGACAATATCAAGTGGTGGAAATTTCTTGGCTTTTATCGGAAAAAAAATGAAGATGAAATAAAGGATAGACTTGAAAAACGGACTATCAGAATCCAAGCGGTAATCGCAATGCCCACCTCGAAACAAAACAAAACAGACTTCATTGATGAGTTGGATATTCCATACGGACAAGGTAAGAATGATAAATTAATTCTTCATTACCTCTATTTCAATCACGATGAAGATGGAACCATTACTGATATAGTGGAAACTTCTTTGAAGTAGCAACTAGCGTTTTATAGATGAAAACGATTCATGTAAGGAAGACAGAATGAACATCATCATCCACCGGGGGACCCATCAAATCGGGGGTAGTGTAACCGAAATCAATACAGAAACCAGTAGGATCTTTATTGATTTTGGTGCGGAACTCCCCGATATGGACGGAAATATCCCATCATCTTCCTTGACCATTGATGGTCTGACCACAGGAGCCAGGAATTGTGACGGGGTATTCTTTACTCATTATCATGGTGATCATGTTGGCCAGATGGATGAGATCTTGCCTGATATCCCCATTTACATGGGATATGCTACAAAAGAAATTCTTCTGGCATATCTGAGACGGATGGGGAAAGATATCAAAGAGTACCAATCTCACATCAAAACGTTTAAACCAAAAGATAGAATCAAGGCAGGTGATATAATAATCACCCCATTCTACGTCGATCATAGTGCCTACGATGCCTATATGTTCTTGGTTGAAGCAGATGGGAAGAGGGTATTGCATACTGGGGACTTCAGGACCCATGGGTTCAAAGGTAAGGGTGTGATAAGGACCCTTGAGCGATATGTAGGGCAGGTCGATGCCCTGATCATCGAGGGAACAAACCTTGGTCGTAAAAATCAGAAAGTCCTCAGTGAATCAGAGTTGTCACAGAAAGCACGTGAGCTGATACGTCAGTACAAATACGTGTTCGTAATCTGTGCTTCAACCAATATCGATCGCCTTGCAGCGTTCTATGCAGCTACTCCTCTAAAAGGGAAGTATTTCATTTGTGACGATTACCAAAAGGAAATCCTAGATATCGTCAGTGCATATGGAGCCCCACACTCTGATCTCTTTGACTTCGAGAAAGTGCATACTTATGGAAAAAACCTAGAACAGAAGATGAAGAATCAGGGATTCGTCATGGTGGTACGCAACAACCGTATGTTTCAACGTATAATGAGGGAGTACAAAGAGGAGCATAATACAGAATCACTGGTCATATACTCGATGTGGGAAGGGTATCTGAAACAAGAGAACAATGGATTAGCTTCGTTGATGGAAGAATTCCAAAACCTAAGTAAGCTTCATACCAGTGGACATGCAACAAGAGAAGCAATCATTGATGTGTGCGATACTGTCCAACCAAGACAGGCTATCATCCCGATACATACCGATTCACCAGAATTGCTTCACTCGCTAGGACTCACACACCCCGTACGTTGCTTGGGTGATGGTGAGGCATTTACGATACAGTGATAGTTAGTACAGCAGGTAATATGAAGTGAATGTGAATGAGCAACATCATCAAATATCGATTATCATCTACCAATAATCTTTGTCTATAGGAGACACGACATGTCAGAGATGTTTTTTATCAACAGCATAAAAATGATGAGAGTCTCCTTGCCAATACGGTTCAAAATTTGTTTGCACAAATCTATAGATAATCTCTGTATCGCCTCAATACGATTTTAAATGAACTGTTAGATGCTCATGCTCACATTGGCCTGTCATTCGAACAGCAAAAAATGAAAAAAGTATCAGTTCCAGGTAGAACCGTCATTCAGGAATCCTTTACGTTAAGAATTGAAACAAAAATTGAAGCAAACCTTGATATCTCTAAGTTTCATTTCACCAAAATAGGGGAGGAGATGATTTTCAAGCATTCCTCTTCTGTTATCAGCGTGGCCCCTACTGAAACGTTTCCCTTTGACTAATTGTTTCTTAATGAAAGGACACTTATCCCAGAGAAACCAGTTTTCTGTATATGTTTGAAACAATGGATTCTGCTTAGATGTAGCGGTAAAAATCTCACCTTCTTGTATTTGTTGGTATGCCCAATCATATGCTTCTTTTAACTTTGTCTTTCCACTGCTTCTTGTTGTTATTAATTCTCTAGTTTCTTTGTTGTAAAACCGGACATAATACAAAAACCTTCCACCTTTGAGTCTCCTTTTGAATGTTGTGAAATCCACCCTCATTTTTATCCCTCTCTAGATTGTTATATAGAGATAGTTAGATAATTGATGAAAACTCTTTTTATTCCTTAGGAAAGTGAATGGGAAAATGGGGTGTTTAGTAACACTTTTACCCTGAAAACAAAAAACTGCAAGGAGTAATTCCTTGCAGTGTATCGGGCTGAGTGGATTCGAACCACCGACCCCATGTCCCCCAGACATGTACGCTAAACCCCTGCGCTACAGCCCGATAATCAACAGTAGTGAACTTAGCATGGATTGTTGAGTTCTGTCAATTGACCGGTTATCGGTGTCTGGTGGGTAGCCTTTGAGGAAAATATTGACTAATATACAGAGTGTGACATCTGTAAGGGTGTCATGGTTTGCAGAGTATTTGAGGAGAATGTATGGCACTTTCTACGAAGCAGCAACTGGCACAAAGCTTAAAAGAACTTATGGCTGAAAAGCCGTTAGATAAGATTACAGTTAAGGAAATTGTTGCCCGTTGTGGAGTGAATAGACAGACTTTCTACTACCACTTCCGTGATATTTACAACCTCTTAGATTGGTTCTTTGAAGAGGAAGGTAAGGTCTTTATGCGTCGCTATCCAGACGCAACATTTGTCGGCAATGGATCGCAGGCGATTCGGTTAATCTGTGAGTACTTAATAGAAAACCGCGATATGGCGATCAATATCTACAATAGCTTAGGTCGAGATCGGTTTGGTGATTATCTGAATGGAGAGTTTTTGAAGCTCTTGAGTACAGTGCTCACCCCACATGTCGAAAACAAAAATCTATCCCATGGTGCCGCCGATGTGATGATTAGTTTCTACACGCATGCAGTGGTAGGATCACTCTTAGATTGGGTGAGCGGAGGGCTTATCGGGAAGGTAGAAAATATTGTTGCACTGTATACTCCATTGCTTCGCGATGGCATAGAATGTGCGCTTCAGCGCCTCATTGTTGAATAATAGCTATTACAGTGTTGACATATCGTGAAGATCAGTCTTGATGAATCACTTGTGATGGTCTACACTATTTCCAAAGATTGCCTTTATAAATAAGAGAGAAGTATATGAACCAACAAAAGAATACCTTAACAAAGCGTGTGTCGATCCTCTTGTTGCTTGCAACAGTTGCTCTCTCTTCGATATATGCGTATCAGTTCTCTCCGCTTGAGCAGACCTTCCAGCCGAGCGGTGCTGAGAGCACGAAAACTTATACGATTGTAAACGATAGCAACGATGCAATCGCTATTTCTATCTCAGCACTAGTGCGAGATCAGGATGCGCAAGGCAATGAGATCAACAGCCCTGCGGACCCATACTTTTCTATCAACCCGAGCAAGCTGGTGGTACCACCACAGTCGAGCTATGTGGTTCGTGTACAGTATCGGGGTCCGCGGACTGTGACCAATGAACTATCCTTCCGTCTCAAAGCAGAGCAGATTCCGTACTCACAGGGGAGGGCAAGCGGTGATAAGGGGATGTTTAACTTCCTCTATATCTATACGACCAGCCTCTATGTAGCGCCAAGTCGTGTTGTTGAGAACGTTGCGGTACGTGGGGTTGTCCCCTCTACGCTTGATGATGGAGAGCCTGCCTTAGCAGTGACACTCTCCAATATGGGGACTATCCACCAGCTGCTCATCTCCGCAGTGCTGGAAGTCCGAGACAGCAGAGGTAATGTTGCTGTGCTGCAAGGCAATGAAGCGCTTGCAGGTATTGATGGGATGAACATCCTTGCAAAAAAGACCGTAACAAAGAAGGTCGCCTGGCCCGAAAACCTCTCAAGAGAGAGCGGGGTAACCTATCAAGCGACGCTGAAATATACTAAGTAGTATCTTCTACGATAGTATTGCTTCAGAAAGGTCCGGGCTACTAGCACTATGAAAAAGAAAGTTGTGACACATGCAGTCTATATGGCTACCTTAGTGGTAGCCATGTTGTTATTTCTTCTCTTTTTCATTTACAGCTGTATTCCCACAGAGCATGTACCTACTGTTGAGTATGTCGAAGAGATTCCTGTCCCTACTCCTAGTGCTGCGATAGAAACTATTGTTATACCTCCGGTCGAAACACCAGAGCCTACCCCTGTTCCCGCTATAGAAGTAGAAGAGCCAGAGGAAGTAGTAGAGCCTGTGGAACCGGAAGTGATAGAAGCAGTAGTACCCCTTGAGGAGGAGCCTGTTGAGGAGCTGGCGGTTGTGTCAGAGGCACAGATTCCTCCACCGCCTTTTGTCTTTGAGCCTTGGGTAATGGGTGCCAGTGAATGGGATCCTTTCTTCTCCGATCCCTTCCTCGATACCGCTGCCGACGATGAGGATTTCTGGGCGGACTTCTTCGTAGTGGGCGAAGACAGTATGATCGCCTACGACGATGGGTTCTACTTCCTCAATCTCTTTATCAACGATGAGTTCTCTGGCGACATCGAGGTTGAGTTCCTCGGTGAGAGTCGCCGTCTTAACACCGATGAGCTCTCCTACTATCTTGCTCCACACATCACCGATAGCGCTTATGCGCGAATCTTCGGTGATGAACAGGAGTACCTCTCAATTGAAGAGATCGCCTCTCGTGGGGTAGTAAGCCACTACGATGCAGAGGGGTTTGCTGTTTACTTGACCTTCAGTATTGAGGATATGCCTGAGCGGATGGTCAGTATCAGCTCCTCGTCGATCAGCCGTCGTCAGCAGTATGCGATGAGCGGTGCTATTGAACTGAAGCCTGCTCGCTTCGCTATAGCGAGCTCAATCAGCCTCTACGCGATGGCTGAGTACCCAGTAGATTTCTCACAATTGAACAGCAGTATGCTCTCGCTCTCGGTGAGCAACCGCGTCTCCCTCTTTGGGGTAGGGTTGAACTTCTACTACTCTATTACCCCGCTTATCGGTTCCAAAACAAGTGGCAAGGTGTTGAATTTTGGCTCCTGGAATGGTTTCTACGACTTTGTCGATTCAAGCCATCGTCTCTCCTTTGGTAATGTGGGCACCAGTCTCCATTCGATGAAGGGGGGCAGTGGTGATGTCATCCGCGATATCGGCATAACATTTGAAAAAAATTATAGCTATGGTACCAGCAGTGCCAAGGGCAGCCAGTTTGAGCATCGAATCGTCGTCACTGAGCCATCGGATGTAGAGATTCTTATCAACGGCGAGCAGGTCTTCTCTCGTACCTTCATGCCAGGGACCTACAGGCTGCGGGACTTTGTCCTCACCCAAGGGGCGAACAATATCCTCATCCGAACCACCGGAAGAGATAGTGGGGAAGTGCACTCTGAGTACGTCGATATGGGGTATGATTATCGACTCTTGGGCAAGGGTGATACCCTCTACGGGGTGAGCCTCAGCATGCCGCAGGTAAAGAGCGATACCAGAGGGCGCATCTTCATCCCTTGGTTTGAAGGGCAGTTCCTCAACTTCCACCCCGAGCACTTTACCGCCAGCTACTTCCAACAGATCGGTCTCACCGATACCTTCACCTTCTCCAGTGACCTCGCGTACAGCCCTGGGGTCTTCAGCAGTACTTTCAGTGGGGTCTTGGCGACAATCTTTGGTACTAGCCAGCTTCAACTGACAGTGGGCTTGAATGAGGGGAAAAACAATCCGTCGTTGGTCGCCTCCTATGGGCATCGCTTCAGTGGTAAGCGGGACTCTAAGTTCGGCTCGCTGAGCATGAGCCTTTCGCACACCATCCCGAGTGTGGGACCAGGGGATACGCTGGTGAGCCAATCTGGGCTCTCCCTCTCATACACTGGCAGTTTGACTGAGCGTATCCGGTACACCGTTAGCACGAACCTCAACTACAACAGCGCCGACAGCAGCCCTTCGTGGAGCTCCACACTCTCCAGTGGTTTCTCCCCCTTCAAGGGCTTTTCGATCAGCGGCTCCATCACCGCAACGGGAGCTGCTGCTTCGCCGTTGAAACCGATCTTTGCTGCGCAGATCAGTGGCTCTTACACCTTCAGCCAGAAAGCCAGTGTCCATAGCAGCACCTCCTTGCGCTACGTAGACGGTCAAGCTGGCAAGACAGTGCTTGCCTCCACATCTGCAGGGGTGAACTGGCGGCCAAACAACAACAACAGCGTCAACTTCTCCCTCAATGGCTTCCAGTGGAAGACCGACAATCCCGTGAGCATCGCTGGCTACTGGAGTCACACCGGAGAGATGGCCTCCTTCAGCGTTAGGCAGCAGTACTCGCAGGTGAGTAAAACGATGAATACCACCCTGACTGCCAACACCTCAATCGCCTACGCTGGAGGGGCGTTGGCGATCAGCCGTTCGGTCAGCGACTCCTTCCTCTTGATTAAACCCAGAGGCGAGCTCAGACGCAGTGAAGTTTCCGCAGCTCGTTCGCTGGACAGCGCACCAGCGTACTTGAAGCGCCCACTGGGCAGCGCTCTCTACAATGGCTTGGGCATCAATGCGAAGAACAGCATCGCAGTCTTTGCCAGCGGTGCCACCGAGTACTCTGCTGGGCACGCCTTTGTCTTTGAAGCAAGCCCCAGAAGTCGACAATCCTTTGTCGCTTATCTGGATGTCGAGCCCTCCTATACCGTCAGCGGTCTCCTCTATGAGGAAGATGGCTCGCCGTATATGCAGTACTCCTCACCGGTCTACCAGGTGTTCGAAGATGAGCACGGAGATCGAGAGTTCGTCCGCGACGACTCGCTCTACCTCTTCACTGACTTTGATGGACGCTTCATTCTCAACGATGTCGTCGGGGGTACCTATATCTTCGACCTGAAGGTAGACGATGCTTGGTATGCGGTGGCCTTCACCGTACCGGTTGTCCCCAGCGGTGCTAAAGTTGGCCTTGAACGGGTCCTCCTGCTTGAGGATTTCTGGGTCGCCGATCCGCTCTTTGAAGACCGAATTGAGTTCCATGAGTATCTCTTTGAGATAACCGACCTTGAAGAGGTCGACGAGTTTGATGTCTTTGGAGCGGAGATCAGCGAAGGCTACGATGCTGAGGTGGTCCTTGAAATCGCCGAGCGGGTTGGGGAGGAGGAGTTCTGGACCCTGATCTTCCCACCGTTTGATGAGGATGATTTCAGCTTTGAAGACTTCGATGACTTCTTTACCTTTGAGGAGTTTGACGACTTCTTCGAGTTCGATGATGCGGATGCGTATGAGCCTTTCTTCTTCGATGAATTATTAGAGCAGGCGGGCGAATATGAGGGCACTGAAGTAGTGACTGCTGCACCCTAACTTGCCTTGACACTTGTCGTGAAAAGGAACAACATATAGGCACATCTATTTTAATCTCTTCCAAGGAAGTATGCAGCGTGCAAAACAAGATTATCAACGAAGTACTACATGTTGAGGATCGTGCACAGAAAATCATTAGAGATAGCGAACGCAGTGCTCGGGAGATCATCACCGAAGCACAAGCCAAGGCTAATGAGATGGTGCGCTCCTCTCTGAAAGATCGTCGAGAGACTAATAGTGACACCATCGCCCAAGCAGAAGCGGATGCCGCTCTGCGTCTTGCTGAATATGAAGCCTCTCTTGCAGAGGGGGAATCTTTCAGTGAAGAGCTCATCGAGCAAATCGCTCACCGTATTGTAGACCGGGTTGTTCTCACCGATTTTGATGCAGGTGGCGACAGCGATGAAACGTAACCCCGTCGACACCTATGGCTTTATCAATGCAAAGCTCCGTGGGCGCATCGGAAGGATGCGCGAGGATCAGCTTGTAGAAAACCTGCTCCGCGCCTCCACCTTAGTCGATGCGATCGCCTTACTGCGTGATTCTCCCTATAAAAAGGTCGCCGAAGTCTATGACCGCACCGGAGATCTCCAACAGATGGAGCTGGTGCTGCTTGGCAGTGAGATCGAAGGACACCGCCTGATTGCAAAGTACATGGGCGGGCGCTCGCTGCGCCTCGTCGAACACCTGCTCGCCAAGATCGAGCTCGATAATCTGAAGAACACCCTGCGGCTCTGGTATAGTGCCATCATCCGCCGCAGGCCGATCCGCTTTCGCAGTGAGTATCTCTTCAAGGAGCAGATCGTCCACCCGATCCAGTGGGTGGCGCTGATCAACACCACTGCGTGGAGTGAGGTGCAGCAGCTCTTAGCAGATACCCCGTATGGGCAGACAATCGCCCTCTTTAGCGAAGAGCAGCTGATCGAAGATGGACTCTTTGCCCTCGAGAGTGCCTTGGACCGAACGTGGTATGCTGGGCTCCTGCAGGTAAGTGAGACCTTACGAAAGAGTGATCAGGCGGTCGCCGAAGAGATCTTTGGTGCTGAGATAGATTTGAAGAACTTACAGACTTTGGTACGCTATGGCCTCTACTATCAGAAACCAGCAGAAGAGCTCGCTCCGCTGCTGCTGCCGTGGGGCAGGGTAGCAGAGAGCAATGCAGCTGCTGCCTATATCGCCAGCGAACCGGAGAGTCGGGATGCAGTAGCCTTGATCAATGCCTTTTATCGAGGGGTAGAGGAGGGCAAAGCAGTGGGGGCCACCACCGGTGAGCCTGGAGTTGCTGAGAACCTGCTGCTCGAAGGATACCTCGTCGAGCGCCGCCGTGCCTTCTATCGAAGGGTTCTCGGTGGCGATCCCTTTACCGTGGGGGTAATCCTCGCCTATCTCTTCCTCTTTACCGAGGAGACAGCGACGATTCGTGCGACACTGAATGGAAAATATTATGGATATGAAGAAGCGTATATCAGGGGGGTGTTAGGATGAACTTGTTTACTAAACCGATGCGGCTCTTGACCGCAGTGGTCTTGGAGGAGACCAGCGATGCGGTGGTGAAAGCCCTGCTCGAGCTCGGTGTCCTCGACTTTGTCCACCTCAATCGGCTCGACCCTGCACAGATGGAGAAGCTCTCCACCCGCCCCAGTGCAATAAACCGCACCGCCTTAGAGGAGCTGCGCTACCGCGTTGAGTCGCTTTTGCGCCAAGCCCACCTTGGGCTTCCCTCCTCAGAGAGCTTGGATGTGCGACGCCTAGAGAAGCCCGATATGGAGGGCTATAAGAAGACCCTCGATGCCCTGACTCGTGATCTGCTCTCGATCAAAGAGCAGCAGAAGGCCAGCAACCAACGCCTGATGGGAGTTGAGGAGATGTGCCGCTACCTCCAGGAGGAGGGCAGTCAGTACCTCGATATCCGAGTTGGCACTCTCGCCTCCGACCGAGTCGACGAGCTTGCCAAAAAGCTCGCCCCCTACGGAGGGGTGGTGGAGCTTCTCGAAGATCAAGAGACCCTCGCCACGGTGAGCCTACGCCGCGATCTTGGTCATGTGGACCCCCTCTTTGATAAGTTCGGCTGGACTGAGAGCAGCGATGTCTCGCTGCAGCGCCAGGCGATCTCCGTCCTACAGGCTCGCCTACAGGCTGAGCGTGAACGGGCGCTCGATGAGCGTAAGGAGAGTGAACAGGCTGCTGATGCGATCATCACCGCAAAACGGGATGAGCTCTTCGGTATCTGGTCGAACCTCCGGCTCAACGAGCTGAGCGATCAGATCAAGGGGTACTTCTCCTACACCCGCAACACCACGCTCTTCAGCGGCTGGGTCCCCGCCGACCAGGCGGATGCGGTCAACGAAGCGATTATCACAGCCAGTGATAATCAGGCGGTTATCGAGTGGACCGAAGCGACGGAGGTCGACCGATCTGAGGTGCCGGTGGCGGTCACCAGCCCAAAGGCGTTGAAGCCATTTCAGAATATGGTCAACAACTACGCCACCCCCGAGTATGGGACGGTGAACCCCACAATCTTTGTAATGATCAGCTATCTGGCGATGTTCGGCCTGATGTTTGCCGACCTCGGCCAGGGCTTTGTCCTGTTGTTGATGGGGCTCTTTTTGAGCAACTCCTACCGGAAGAACCCTATGAAGGAGG
>DASRNL010000048.1:0-6794 GCA_035647415.1 Sphaerochaeta sp.
GTAATCGTGGATAAGAACATCTATCATGCAGTGGCAATCGTTGATGAGAGTCAGCTTTCACTGGCGATCGGCAAGCAGGGACTGAATGTCCGGCTTGCAAACAAGCTTGTCGACTGGATGATCGATGTGAAGACGAGTGAACAGTTTGAAGAGATGGATATCGCAAAAGAGGCACGAAGCCGTGCTGAAGCGATCTTCCAGACCGATGATGAGTATCTCTATGAGATCGAAGAGGAGCAGACCTTTGCTCCAGAGTTCCCTGAAGAAGCGGTCGAAGAAGGGTATATCGACGAGGACGAGATCGCCCTCACAGAAATCCCCCTCGCTGCTGAGCTGGTTGAGAAGCTCCACTTCTACGATATCTATAGCGTAGAGGAGTTTATCAGCTATACTGAAGAAGAACTCGCTGCACTGGAGAACCTCAGTGCAGAGGATATTATTGCCATCAATGATGTGATCAACGAGAACGTTGAAATCATCGAAGACGAAGAGGATGGAGAGACACACTATATCTGCCCCAACTGTGGTGGCTCCATTACAGAGGACATGACGGTATGCCCGAGCTGTGGTACAGGTCTGGCATTTGAGGTAGAGTAAACCATCCAAGAGGAAAGAATGACGGAAGAGAAGAAAAAGCCAAAAGCAACGCTGATCAAACAAGTGGTAAGCCCTTCAGAGACGAAGGAAGAGCCCGTAGTTGAAACACCAGAGGCCGAGCCGAAGAAGAAAAAGAAGGCTCCAGAGCGCCGTCGCGTTGTGGTGGTAAAGAAAAAAGTTGTGGTAGCAAAGCCAAAGGCTGAAAGCAAGAAGAGCGAGAGCCCTGTTGCTGAGAAGCCAGCTGCCAAGAAGGAACAACCACCCAAAGGTGATGGGGATAAAACGGTTATCCGTAAGACCACCCGAAAGGGCATCAGTACCCGACTCAAGACATCTCCGCTGCATAGCGGTCCAAAGGTGATTCGACCTACCAACCTCCCACCGGTACCCGGCCAAGGTCTTACCGTCAAAGATCATGCTGAGCTGCAGAATACTCGCAATGCCCAGCGCCAAGCTCCGGTTCCATCGGTAGGCCCACGGGTCGCTGGAACTGTCGGTGGCCGACCAGCTCCGGGCAGCAGACCCGCCTACCAAGGGCGCAGACCCTATCAGGGTGGACAGCAAGGTCGCCCCGGTGGCGGTTTCCAAGGCCGCCCTGGTGGTGGACGAGCCCCCGGTGGCCGCCCTGGCGGACGACCCGGCGGTCCTCCCCAGCAACCACCGGTTGGCCAACAGCCGCGCAGACGCGGCGGTGGACGTCGAGGACAACAGACCTATAAGCGCAGAAATGCTGAAGAAGAGAAAGCATTCCAGATTCAGCGGCGCAATGAGCAGGAAGCTGCAAAGCTTGCCGCAGTACCCAAGTCCATCGATATGATGGAGGTCATCACCATCAGCGATCTTGCCAAGAAGATGAACCTCAAGGCCAGCGATATCATCGCCCAACTCTTTAAGATGGGGATGATGGTGACGATCAACCAACAGATAGACTATGAGACTGCAGAGATCATCTGTAGCGAATATAATTGTTCGGTGAACCTCATCTCCCTCTATGATGAGACCTTGATCGATAGCGAACCCGACAGTGAAGAGGATCTGGCACCTCGTGCGCCGATTGTCACCGTCATGGGTCACGTCGACCATGGTAAGACCAAGCTCTTGGATGCGATCCGTGAGACCAAGGTTGTCGAAGGGGAGTTCGGTGGAATCACCCAGCACATCGGTGCCTACAAGGTAGCGCTGCCACAGAAGGGGGAGATGGTCTTCCTCGATACCCCCGGTCACGCAGCCTTCTCAATGATGCGTGCCCGTGGAGCCCAGGTTACCGACATCGTAGTCCTCGTCGTTGCAGCCAACGATGGGGTGATGCCGCAGACCAAAGAGGCGATCGACCACGCCAAGGCCGCCGGTGTTCCTATCATCGTAGCGATCAACAAGATCGACCTGCCTGAGGCGAAGCCCGAACGGGTGATGCAGCAGCTCTCCGATTTAGGACTGATGCCTGAAGATTGGGGAGGGGATACCCTCTACTGTCAGATCTCAGCATTGAAGAAGATCGGCATCGATGAGCTCTTGGATACGATCCTCTTACAGAGTGAGATGCTTGAACTCGTCGCCAATCCCTCAGTTCGTGCTGAAGGGAAGGTTATCGAGAGCCGCATCGACCAAGGTCGCGGTATCGTCGCCTCGGTCCTCATCGAACGAGGAACCCTCCGACAAGGCGATCACTACGTCGCCGGTATCTACCCAGGACGGGTACGTGCTATGTTCGACGACGAAGGCAATAAGATTGAAGAAGCTGGACCCTCAACCCCGGTTGAGATTATCGGCCTCTCCGATATCCCTGGAGCAGGGGATCCCTTCCAGGTCACCGAGGATGAGCGACAGGCTCGCCAGGTGGGAGCGAAGCGTCAGGAGCTGGAGCGCGTAGGCGAGAGCCGAAATGTGCAGAAGGTCACCTTGGACAACCTCTACTCGAGGATCCAAGAGGGTGCGATTCAAGAGTTCAACGTCATCATCAAAGGGGACGTACAGGGCTCAGTGGAAGCGTTGCAGGGGGCCCTTGAGAAGCTCAGCAACGATGAGATCCACCTCAATGTTATCCGAGCGAGTGCCGGTGCGATCATCGAAAGCGATGTCACCTTGGCGGTCGCCAGCGAAGCGCTGGTCATCGGCTTTAACGTCCGACCGACCCCCCGAGCTCAGGCGCTTGCCGACCATGAGAAGATTGAGATTCGCCGCTATAACATCATCTACGATGTTGTCGATGACATCCGCTCTGCCATGGAAGGGATGCTCGCACCTGAAGTTCGAGAGGTTGAAATTGGGACTGTTGAGGTCCGGGAAACCTTTAAGGTACCAAGAGTTGGCACCATCGCTGGCTGTATGGTCACCAGTGGAAAGGTCAAGCGCTCCGCGCTGGTCCGTCTCTACCGTGATAACGTGCAGATCACCAAGGACCCGGTCCGGATCTCCAGCCTCAAACGCTTTAAGGATGATGCTCGAGAGGTCTCCGAAGGCTTTGAGTGTGGAATCGGCTTAGAGAAATACAATGACCTGAAGGTCGGCGACCTGATGGAGATCATTGAGACTGAGCAGGTTGCTCGGAAGCTGGAGAGCAATATAACGATATGAGTGAGTGGGCGAACAAGCGGATAACGGCAAAGATTGCCGAAGGCATTGGCACGATGATTGTCACCGGAGAGATTAAGAACTCCAATCTGGACACCCTCTGTTCAGTGAGCAGAGTTGAACTCTCCAAGGACAACTCCTTTGCTACTATCTATATCTCGTACCCCCTCGATGATCAGGAGCGCCTAGATGCGAGTGTGGAGGCACTGACCAAAGCTCGTGCCTTCATACAGAAGCGCCTCGGCGCCTTCCTGCGTACCCGCAACACCCCCCGCCTTCGTTTCAAAGCGGATACCTCGCTGAGCGAAGGCCAACGGGTAAACCAACTCATAGATCAGCTGAATATAGATGCCACACCCGAACCCTAGTATCCTGTTGGTCAACAAACCACCGGGGATCACCAGCTTTCAAGCCCTCGGACGGGTGAAGCGACACTACGGAAAACGGGTAGGGCATGCTGGCACCCTCGATAAGTTCGCCCAGGGACTTTTGATCGTCCTCACTGGGCGACTTACTCGTCTAAATCCCCTCTTTATGCCCTTGGATAAGCGCTACCGTGCACAGATCCTCTTCGGTCAAGAGACCGATACCTTGGACCCGGAGGGAGAGATTATCGCTACTGCCCCCATCCCCTCCTATGAGGCAATCTCCAAAGCGATTGAGCATTTTATCGGCGATATTGAGCAGGTACCGCCTGCTTATAGCGCCCTGCACGTCGATGGCAAGCGAGCCAGCGACCGGGTGCGCAGTGGCGAGACAGTGGTGATGAAAAGCAGGCCCATCACCGTCCATCACTTTGTGCCGCTTACCTATGAAAACGGTATCCTTGAAGCGGACATCCTCGTCAGCAAGGGAACCTATATCCGCTCCTTAGCCCGAGACCTTGGCCATGCAGCAGGCAGCTGTGCCCACCTCGTTGGGCTGACTCGCACCGAAGTTGGCCCCTACACTTTAGAGGAAGCGGTAGAGATTAGCGATACCGAAGCCTTGCTCTCCGCTGCAACGAGCACCACCGATTACCTCAGCCGAATCGAGGGGATGGGACGCTATACGATCGAAGATCGAGAGGTACGTCCCTTAGGTGATGGACGCTACCCTGAGTCTTTGCGCAACAAACGCACCTACCCGATGGCGATGGCCTTCGATGGTACGGGAGTGCTCAGAGCTGTGCTAGACTGTACGAAGGAGCGTGTCCTAGCGCAGGTCGCTCCATACCACGATCAGGAGGCACCTCGTGCGACGCTTTGACTTCATGTACCTCGTAGACACCCCACTGCTCACTCGCCAGGAGATGGTGGTCTCTGTCGGAGTATTCGATGGTGTGCACCTCGGTCATCAGGCGATTATCGAGCGCAATGTCGCACTGGCCAAAGCGCATGGATATCAGAGCATGGTGATCACCTTCAACAAAAATCCGAAGATGGTAAAAGGGAATCAAGAAAACCAGGCAAGTCTCACTTCAGAGGTGCAGTTTGAG
Source organism: Sphaerochaeta sp. (assembly GCA_035647415.1). Classification (GTDB taxonomy): domain Bacteria; phylum Spirochaetota; class Spirochaetia; order Sphaerochaetales; family Sphaerochaetaceae; genus Sphaerochaeta. The sequence continues at coordinate 4,646 of DASRNL010000048.1, forward strand.
GAACTTTTGGCGGAGATGGGGGTCGATTACCTCCTTGTCATTGACTTTTCTTCTGATTTCAGTACACTTTCAGCTGAGGAGTTCCTCATCTTAATCACCCGTATCTGTACGGTGAAGATGATGGTTGTTGGAGCGGATTTCCGCTGCGGTGTGGCCGGTAGTAGTGCCGGGCCTGTTCAGCTGCAGGAACATCTAGCCCAACTCGCCCCTGGTGCTTCAGTGGAAGTCCCGCCCTTTGTAACTACGACAGATGGCGTCCACGTATCGAGTACCCAGGTACGACAAAAACTCTCTCAGGGCGCTTTGGACAAAGTCCAGAGCTTGCTCGGCCGGCCGTATGAGCTGGATTTGGCGGCATATCCCTCCAAGTCCACAGCAGACGGTCTGCTGTACCGCACCCGATCGTTTGCGCAGCTGCTACCGCCGCTTGGTGAGTACAGCGCTTGCCTTACCAACCAGGAGGGCAAGAGCGTGGGTGCCACCGCAATCTTCGAAAGCGAGCAGCTACGCTTGCGCTTGGACGAAGTAGGGGGCATCGAGGCGAGTGCTGGTACGAAACGACTTGGCGTTTTTACCAAGAGGAGTAGTGTTTCATGATCACAAAAGAACAGAAACAAGAGATCATCGCAAAGTATGGTGGCGATGAGAAGAACACCGGTGCGACCGAAGTGCAGATTGCCCTTCTGACCGCACGCATCAACGACCTGCAGGAGCACTTCAAGCGCAATCCCAAGGACCATGCTGGTACCCGTGGATTGATGCAGATGGTCGGCCAGAGACGCCGCCTGCTGCGGTATTTGCAGAAGAAAGATCTTGATTCCTATCGGGAACTGATCGTAGACCTCGGCCTCCGTAAGTGAGGGTGGGGAGTATTTATAGTGGATCACAACATCAGCTCCGTTGGCTCGCGGGCCAAGGGGGCTGTATTGTTTTTCACCCATCGTGCGCTATAGGCACAAAGAACATTTAGAAAGGAAGATGGAATGAAAGTTACCAAAGTATCGGTACGTATTGGCGATGCCGACCTAGTCTTTGAGACAGGGAAAATTGCTAAACAGGCCAATGGGGCCGTCTATGCACACTACGCTGGAAGCGCAGTATTGGCGACAGCGTGTGCCGGAAGACAACCCAAAGAAGAGCTGGACTATGTGCCGCTCAGTGTTGAATATAATGAGAAGTTTTATGCTGCAGGAAAGATCCCCGGTGGATTCCTCAAGCGCGAAGGTCGTCCCAGAGACAAGGAGATCCTTGTCAGCCGCTTGATCGACCGCCCGATGCGCCCCCTCTTCGATAAGGCGTTCGGTCGTGAGATTCAGATTGTCCCCACCGTCGTCTCCAGCGACATGAAGAATACCCCGGATATTATCGCCATCAACGCAGCGAGCGCTGCGGTTGTCATCAGCGATATTCCCTTCGCTGGCCCGATTGCAGCGGTGCGCGTAGGCATGGTCGATGGCAAGTTCGTTATCAACCCGACCTTCAGCCAGATTGAAGCAGCAGACCTCGATATCGTCGTCGGTGGAACCGTTGACGGCATCACGATGGTCGAAGGGGGAGCGAAGGAGATGAGCGAAGAGGTGATGCTCGCCGCCATCGACGAAGCACAGCCGGTCATCGTTGAACTCTGTAAAGCACAGCTTGAGCTCCGTGAGCTGGTGGGCAAAGAGAAGCTTCCGATCCCTGAAGTGACTGTGGATCTATCTTGGCTCGAGCCGATTAAAAAAGAAGCTCTGCCGTTGATGCAGAAAGCCTCCTTCGTCCGTGGGAAGATGGAGCGCCATCAGGCGATCGCCGATGTACAGGCAGATTTTGCTGAGCGCTACGCTGAAGCGATCGAAGAGGATCCCAAGCGCGAGAAGCAGTTCAGTGGTCTCTTTGAGGAGCTGGAGAGCGATATCCTCCGTGACTCGATTCTCAACAAAGGCGAGCGTACTGACGGTCGAAAGGCCGATGAGGTTCGCTGGATTGAGAGCGAAGTAGGCTTGTTGAGCAAGACCCATGGGTCTGCGCTCTTCACCCGCGGTGAAACCCAGGCGTTGGCTATCTCCACCTTAGGGACCGCAAGCGATGAGCAGATGTTCGACACCATCGACGGTGACAAGAGCTTCTCTGCTTTCATGCTGCACTACAACTTCCCTCCCTTCAGTGT
>DASRNL010000049.1:0-7154 GCA_035647415.1 Sphaerochaeta sp.
CCAACGATGTGGCTAACGCGGTGCTCGATGGAACCAGTGCGGTGATGCTCAGCGGAGAGACCGCAGCGGGTCGCTATCCTTTGGATGCGGTGCGCACGATGGTACGGATCGCAAGCCTCACCGAAAAGAGTGCTGCTTTCAGTCGCCATGTTATCAACCAGATCAGTGCAACGGATTTGCCACGCAGCCAGACCTTCACCGAAGCGGTAGGCTTAGCTACCCGTGAGCTCGCCCTCTCGGTGCGCGCCTCCTATATCGCCTGCTTCACCCAAAGTGGTTCGACTGCGCGACTGATCGCTAAGTTCCGCCCATCGGTTCCGATCATCGCCTTCTCGCCGATCAAGGAGGTAGTACAGTACCTCGCCCTCTCCTGGGGGGTTAAGCCGATCCTCATCGAGGCGCAGAACTCAGTAGATGAGCTCTTAGCCTTCGGTCCTGCTTACCTCACCGAGGCGGATATGATCCACAGCGGCGAGACTATGGTCATCACCGCTGGGGTGCCGGTGGGCAGCTCAGGGCAGACCAATATGATCAAAGTGGTGGAGATCGAGTAACTTCCTACCATAAAAACCTCACAGGCAAATCCTCGCAGCAACAACACACTGTTTTCTGCGAGGATCTTTGACTCCTGCACGGCGCTTTATACAGCATTTAGTGGTTATCCTGATAGATTTACTATATACTGCATAAGACTATCATCGAGATGGGAGTACTCAATGACGCGCAGTAGATTGGTCGGGTTGTTTCTAGGAATTGGGTTAGCAGGTGTGACGATGGTTCTTCCCCTCCCAGGCCTTGGGATGGAGGGAAGAAAAGCCTTAGCACTGACGTTGATGACGGTGACCTTCTGGGCCTTTCAAGTTGCCCATAGCGGGTTTGTTGCCGGACTCTTCTTGATGCTCTTGATCATCTTAGGCGTCTCAACCCCAAAGGTGGTGCTGAACCCGCTCGTCGGCTCGAGCACGTTCTTGATCATCGGCGCCTATCTCTTAGCAGCTGCGGTACGCTCCTCCTGCTTAGGAGAGCGCATCGCCTATGCGATCATGCTACGCTTTGTCTCCTCCTACCGCTCGTTGATCCTTGCGATCTTCCTCCTCTCCTTTGTGTTGAGCCTGCTGATTCCCCACGCATGGCCTCGATCGTTTTTGATGATGAGTGTTATGCTGGTGATGATCCGTACCGCTGGCATTGGCAAGCAAGATGCTAAGCAGATCGGCTTTGCCGTCTTCGCATCGACGGTCCCCATCTCCATGATCTTTCTCACCGGAGCGAGCGTCACCAACCCGCTGGCGTTGCACTACGCACAGGTGAATCTGGGGTGGTTTGGTTGGCTGAAGGTGATGGGTCTTCCTGCTCTGCTCACCAGCGTCCTCACCCTGGGGCTCTTTTTGCTTATCTTCCGACAGAACGAGCCAATCCACTTCGACACGGTCGCCATCCGCCGCCTCTATAAGGAGCTGGGACCACTCTCGGTGAAGGAGAAGCGGATCCTCATCTGGCTGGGCATCGCGATTATCGGTTGGTTTACCGACTCGATCCACGGCATCGATATCGGCTGGATCACCTTCCTCATCGCGGTGCTGATGAGCTTCCCACTCATCGGGGAGGTCCTCGAAGGGCATCACTGGAAGGAAGTACCGCTGAATATTATCCTCTATATCGCCGCTGCGATTGCGATCGGGACGGTAGGCTCTGAGACAGGCATGAGCGCCTTTATCGCAGGCTCTTTGCTTCCGACCAAGGTGCCGACCAACCCCTATATACTCGCCTTGGTGGTCACCACCTTCACCTTGCTGGTCCATATGGCCTTAGGCAGCGTGCTCTCGGGGATGGGGGTAACCATCCCCGCCCTGTTGGCGTTCACCAGTGTTCTGGGCAATGTCAATCCGCTGGTGATATCGCTGTGGGCATACACAGTTGTTGGATCGCACTTCATCCTGCCCTTCCACCACACCAACATCCTAGTCGGTGTAGGGGAGGAGAATGGGCTGTACTGTCAGAAGGAGACGATGCGCCTCGGCTTCCCCTTGATCGCGGTCGTCTACTTCATCACGGTGTTGGTGCAGACGAGCTGGTGGCAGCTCTTAGGAGTCTTCTATATATAGAGTGAGCAGGTGAGAAGGTGAGTATATTCCTTTCTCAACTGAGGTAAGCTATGCTATAAGAAGAAGTTACCAAACAAGAAGGAGAAGATATGAGTAAGAAGAGAATACCGGTAGCACTGGTCACCGGCTCCAGCCGAGGGATCGGCAAAGCGATAGCCTTAGCGCTCGCCGAAGAAGGATATTCAGTTGCAGTCACCTATGCAGGTAATAAGGCAGCAGCCGAAGAGACCCTCGCCGAGTGCCAAGCGGCGGCGAAAGATCCTGCGGCACGCTTCGCTATCTTCAAAGTTGATGTCGGCAGTAAAGACGACCGGGAGCAGCTTGTGGCGGATGTCTGGAATACTTTCGGAAGTCTCGATGCACTGATCAACAATGCAGGCATGGCACCGCGCACACGGGCGGATATCGTTGAAGCCAGTGAAGCCTCCTTTACCGAGCTGATTGAAACCAACCTCCAGGGGCCGTACTTCTTGACCCAGGCGGTGGCCCAGCGTTGGCTCGCGAGCAAAGAGCCTTCGGCGATTGCGTCCGGGCACAAGGTGGTCTTTGTCACCAGCATCTCCGTCGATACGGTCTCGATTAACAGAGGGGATTACTGTATCTCAAAGGCGGGCCTTGCGATGGCAGCCTCGCTTTGGGCAGTCAGGCTTGCCAGTGAAAATATCCAAGTTTACGAGGTGCGCCCCGGGGTGGTCGCCACCGATATGACCGCAGGGGTCCAAGATCGCTACGATGCCTTGATCGCCGATGGGCTGATTCCGCAGAACCGCTGGGGGCAGCCGAGCGATACCGCTAAGGTTATAGCCTCATTGTTGCGGGGAGATATGGTCTACTCCACCGGATCGGTGATCTACACCGACGGAGGCATGCACATCCCCAGACTTTAGCACCTAGTACCTAATAAAAGAAAAAGAAGGAGCCGAACCATTCCCGAAGGAACAGTTCGGCTTCTTCGCAGTGGAGGGAAATACGCTCCTATAGAATCATCAACGAGAGTTGCGGCACATAGGTGATGACGAACAAGGTGGCTATCATCAGTGCGATATAGGGCAACACCGCCTTGGTCACCTGCGATACAGTCATCTTCCCAATTCCAGCTGCAACATAGAGGTTCAACCCAAAGGGAGGGGTCAACATACCGATTGCAAGGTTTACAATCATGACGACACCGAAGTGGATCGGGTTTACACCCAAGCCAACGACCGCTGGTAAGAAGAGCGGAGCGAGGATAGTGACCGCCGCACTCGGGTCCATGATCATACCAACGAAGAGCAGCAAGAGGTTGATCAATAAAAGCAGGAAGAAAGGGGTGTTCGCATGCTGCAGGATGAAGGTTGCGATCGTCGCAGGTACCTTACGGAAGGTCAGATATCTGCTGAGGATCGTGGCGTTTGCGATGATGAACATGATGACCGCAGAGATCGTAACACTCTTTTTTGCAATGCCTAAGATCTCAGAGAACTTCAGCTCCTTGTAGACAAAGAGGCTGACGATTAAGCTGTATGCCACCGCTACTGCAGCGGATTCGGTCGGAGTAAAGATACCGAGGTAGATACCACCGAGGACGAGGATGGGCATCAAGAGGCCCCAGAAGGACTTCCTAAAGGAGTGCAAAATATCCTTTAGCGTCGGGAAGGCTTCCTTTTCGTAGGGCTGCTTCCGTGCGAAGAAGAAGGCTGCTCCCATGAGAACCACACCGATGAAGATCCCTGGCACTATCCCTGCGAGGAAAAGCTGAGCGATCGATTGCTCGGTAATAACCCCATAGACCAACAGCGTGATGCTCGGTGGGATGATGATACCCAGGGACCCTGAGGTGCACATCAGTCCGACGGCAAACTCCTTATCGTAGTTCGCCTCCTCCATCGAGGGGATGATGATCCCACCGATCGCTGCTACCGTAGCCGGTGAGCTGCCGGAGAGGGCTGCAAAGAACATCGAAGAGATAACACCGGTGATCGGCAAGCCTCCGCTTGTCCATCCGATGAGTTTTTTTGCAAAGTCAATCAGGCGCTTGGAGACCCCACCCTTGAGCATGATATCCCCGGCGAAGATAAAGAAGGGGATCGCCATCAGGGCGAAGGAGTCCACACCACTGAACATCGCCTGCACGATCGACGCGAAGCTTCTACTCGCTTCGAAGTGCATATAGAGCAGGGCGCTTAATCCAGTAGATATACCGATGGGTACGCCAACAACAAGTAAGATTGTAAAAAGTAGTAATACCATACCGTTATTCCTCCACTGGCTCTTGGATCTTTTTGATCAGATCCATCACATAGCGAATGCCCATCAAGGTCACACCAACTGGGATAGCGAGATAGGGGATGAACATCGGTATTTCAAGTGTAGGAGTGATATTGCCCATGGAGCGTACGCGGAGCACTAGGTTCATACCAGCGTAGACCACCACGGCACAATAGAAGATCGATATGACGATGGCGAGTATTTCAACGACCCTTCGTGTCATCTTAGGGAGGAGTTTCACGATCACATCTACCGATGCGTGCGCTCCCTCCTTCACGGCAAGACTGCTGCCAAGAAATACGAACCAAACGATGCCATATCTGGCCAGTTCTTCTCCCCACACAATCGATTTACCAAAGAAGTACCTCAAAATCACCTGTACAAAGATGAGCAGTGAGGTGAACAACATGAGAATGGAGGGGATGTGTTCCTCAAGTACTGCGAAGACTTTTTTCATTGCATACCTTCCCTTGTTTGTAACCACTGGTTACCGATGACAGGGTCACCGGTAACCAATAACTGTGATCGATGATCGGATTACTGAGATTTCCTCAGGGCTTCGATCAACTTGTCTCCATCCTTGACGCTATCGACGAATACATCGTAGACAGATGCGGTCGCATCGCGGAATGCCTGCTTCTGTGCAGGGGTCAGGTCGACGACTTCCATGTCAGTTTGGCGGAGCTGCTCGAGGTACTCGTTGTCCTCGATGCGAGCTTCTATCCACTGCCAGTCAGATACTTCGTCAGCGGTCTCATCGATGATCTTGCGCAGATCTGCAGGCAGCGACTGGTAGAAGTCCTCAGCTACGAGGAAGATATATCCAAGATAGCCGTGTTCGGTAACAGTCATATACTTCTGCGCTTCGTAAAATCTGCGAGTATAGATGTTAGCCAAGGAGTTCTCCTGTCCATCGACGGTTCCCTGCTGTAGCGCTGTGTAGAGCTCGGCGAACGCGATATCGACGCCGCTGGAGTTCATCGCAGCAAACTGTGAGATCAAGAGCGGGCTCTGGGAGACGCGGATTCTCATACCACGCAGGTCTGCGGGGCTGTGAATTGGCCGCGTGTTGTTGGTGATGCTCTTAAAGCCACCATCCCAGTAACCGAGGACGCGCAGTCCCTGCTGAAGCAGGTATGGAGCCAAAATATCACCGACTGGGCCATACATCGCATCGTAGACACCTTGGGAGTCTCTAAACGCAAATGGCAGGTCAAAGAGCTGCGTCTGCGGAACGAATGCGGGTAGTACCCCAGTAAAGGGTGCGTTGAACTGGATGTCTCCAAGCTGCATCTGCTCGGTGATCTCTCGGTCTGTTCCTAACAGGCTGTCAGGGTAGACGGAGATGTCGATTCTGCCGCCTGAGCGCTCGCGAACGAGATCTGCAAACATGTCAGCGGCTCTTCCTTTTGCAATGGTTGGTCGTACAACGTGTGCAAAAGTTGCTTCGTAGACCTTCTCTGCAGCCTTGTCTTCAGCAGCACCTGCTGCGAAAACGAGACCTGAAACGAGAGCAAGAATCAGGATGAACAAAACTCTTTTTTTTCATGAAACTCTCCTCATGTTTTTAGCTCTTTTGAGCTTTTTCTCCATAATCATTGAAGTGCTTTCCTGCGAGGAAATCCCTCCAAACCGTCTCAAACCAATATTCTTCATCAGGGATTGGGCGGCATGCAACACGCCCATGCATCGATTCGCCCCCCTGATAGATTGTTGTGATACTCTCTGCTCTGCCCTCGGTGTTCTCAGGAGTGAACCGCCAGAAGCTGTCGAGCTTCGGGTGGATCGCCTTGCCATCCTCTTGGAGTATCAGAGCAGATCCGCGGCTGCCAAAGGCTTGCTTGAGATACTCTGCGATCGCCTCCAGGTAGACCAGATGGGTTAGAGCCAGATGTCGCGCTGCAAAGAAGCGGGGCAGGGAGTAGCGGGTCTTGATCCGCACCTGCTCAAAGGCAGCTACCTGCTCTTGCGCTGCAATAAGCTCATCGGCGATGCGTTCAGTGGATCGGATCATCGAACCTGAACGGCTCATCCTGCTTCTGAACTCCTTCTGATAGGCGACGAGGCTGAGGTCCTCGTCGCTGAGACTCTCTTTCTTGATCGCTGCTTTTGCCAGCGCATAGAGCTTGGATGCCTGTGATTTCGCTACCGCCATGAAGGTCTCCCATTCGACGGTGTGTTCTTGATAGACCCCTGCGATCTTCTGTGCTGCTCGCTCGCCACCGACCTGCCCGGAGTTGAGTGCTGAGCCTCCGGGGCGTACCACCCCATGGGTGCCGGCAACCTCTCCGACGGGGAAGAGGTGGCTGATATTGGTGGACTCCCACCAGATATCCACCGAAAGTCCGCCGTTGTTGTGCTGTGAACAGACAGCAACCTCTAGCGGCTCATTCGCAAGATCGATCCCGTTGGATCGATAGAGTTCGATCGCCTGGGGGTTCATCTGCTTCAGGCGCTCATAGGGAGTTTCGCCAAGAGCTCCTGACTTTTCGAGGTAGCTATAGGCGACCTCGCCGGCACCCATAAGGGAGAAGGGCGCCGAACCGGAGACCGCCTGTGGGTTCACTCTGAAGTCCATATAGACCCGCCTGCCGAGGAGCACTCGCTCACGGTAGACGAGGATGTCGATCAAGGAGGATCCTTCATCGAGAATTTTGTTCACATCGAAGGGCCACTGGTAGCCCTTTAAGAAGATAGCGTTACAGAGCGATTCGGTGCTCGAGAAGAAGGGCTGGAGGAACTCTTGGCGGTCGTTACCTTCGCTGTCGGTGCTGAAGTAGGAGGGGATCACCTGTTGGTAGC
>DASRNL010000050.1:0-4696 GCA_035647415.1 Sphaerochaeta sp.
GTTGAAGAGGGCAGCGAAGCCGCTTGCCGCCCCGGCGATCAGGTAGATCCCCTGGTGTTCCACACTGAACGAGCGCCCTCGGATTCTATTCTCCGCCTCACCGATATAGCTGCCGAGGGAGGAGCCGATCTGCACCCCAACGCCCTCCTTACCCCCGGAGGCTCCGACGAGGTGGGTGATGAAGGAGGTCAAATAGAGCAGGGGAGCGAGCTTGGTGGAGACCCGACGCTCCGGATCGGCGACATACTCAGTGTAGGCGGGTTCGGCCTCCCGCTCCTTGCCACTGCGGTTGATCACGCTCATGATACGGATCGTCCCCTCCTGCAGGTGGGGACCTAGGGTCAAAAAGAGGTAGGTGGTCACCACCCCTCCGAGGGGGATGGTGAAGATCAGCCAAGGGTTGGCGACCCTGATCGCTGTCGCTTTGTTGATCAACAGAGCGAGCAGGGCGATCAACGGACCGGTTATCGCCCCGATAAGCGCAGCGCGCAGCGCCCACGCCAGTGAGCGCTGTAAAGCACTAGATTGAGAAAGCTCTTCACGCATAACAAGGGGTATGATAGGAGATCATTTCTTCTTTGCCTACCGCCATGAGTCACGGAGTTCGATGAGCTTTTTGATCGTACGAGTATCGGCGCGCTTGATATAGGGAAATACATCGTACTTAGCGATTATGTATGAGAGGAGCATTTCAGCTTCCTGGCGGTCACTCATCGCTGTCAGTGGTACCGAGGAGTAGAACGGAGTATTCGCCCCACTTTTGGCACCCTCGTAGTAGCGATATCGCTCGAGATTGTCGCTGGCCTTCTCCCACTTTTTCTGCATCTTCGCAAGCTCCCTCGTGCGTTTGGAGGCACTCCAGTTGCGGTTGTAGAGCTCCTCGGCGAGCCGTTCATAGTGACCGGGATAGAGGAGGTGGCTGGGGATATGCTCCATGGCGATGCGGGCGTAGCTGATCGCCCAGTCGTTGTTTCCAAAGGAGATGACCGGCGGTAGCTCATAGTAGAGTGAGGAGAGGATATACCAGGTCTCTGTGGAGTCGAGGGCTCCAAAGTCATTGATGATGACCGTCAGATCGGCGAGCATCCCCCGTGCCTTGCTTAAGGAGTTCAGCGGTCCCTTGGTCTGGCCCCAGCGTCCAACATTGGAGCATTTCCAGAGGTAGCCATTGGCGGTTGGGTTGCGCTCAATCGAGGTGATGGCATACGCTTCTCCCTCCTCATAGGCGGCAAAACGACCCGCCTTGTCCTCCTTATCGATCTCATCACCGATTGAGACCATCACCCGAGCGAGCCGCCAGAGGATCTCTGCCTCCTCTGGTGCGGTAGTGGCTTTTGGTAAGGCCTCCAAGAGCAGGGCTTTTGCCTCATCGAAGTAGTCGGTGTCAAAGAGCGCATCCGCTTCTGTTGGATCAAAGGCGGCAAAGAGCGGGGTGCTCACCAAGAGCATGGCGATCAGGGAGTAGATAACGATACGACGCATAGGTCTCCTCCTAACGAAAGAGTTTTTTTAACAAGCTAAGCTTGTCAGGAAACGGTGCATACCGCACCGGAATATCCAACGCTGTTGCGCTGTGGGTGATGCTCTTGGTATGGCTGAAGGTCAAAAAGCCTTGCTTGCCATGGTAAGACCCCATCCCACTGGGACCTTGTCCTCCAAAGGGCAGATGCAGGTTCGAGAGGTGGACGATGAGGTCGTTGATGCACCCACCACCGAAGGCGAGCTCGCGGACAAAGCGCCGTTGGTGCGCCCGTTTTTTGCTAAAGAGATACGCGGCGAGCGGAGTGGGTCTGCTTGCCACAAAAGCGAACGCCTCATCTAGGGTTTCATAGGCGATGATCGGCAAGATCGGGCCGAAGATCTCCTCTTGCATCACCGTAGCGGTAAGCGGTACATCGGTGAGCAGGGCCAAGGCGATCTTCCGTCTCTCTGGGTCAAAAGAACCGCCGTAGCGGACTGTCCCTTCGCGAAGCTGGCTGACGAGCCGCTCGAAGCTGCTTTGGTCGATAATCGCCGGATAATCGGCATTGCTTAGCATATCAGAGCCGTACATGCGCTCTATCTCCTCGCTCATCGCAGCGATTAGCGGCTCAAGTGCAGATGTCTCTACCAGTACATAGTCAGGGGCGACACAGGTCTGTCCGCTGTTCAGCGCCTTCGCCCAGACGATCCGTCGCGCTGCAAGGCGTAGATCGCTCGCTGCCTCCACAATCACCGGGCTCTTGCCCCCGAGCTCTAAGGTCACCGGGGTGAGGTGCTCGCTCGCTTGGCGCATGATCATTTTTCCCACCGCCGGGCTGCCGGTAAAGAAGATATGGTCCCAAGAGCCTGAGACCACCGAGCGGTCGACGCTGATAGCGATATAGGAGGGATCAAAGAGGGAGGTGATAAGGTCGGTCAAAAGTGCGGTGGTAGCGCTGCTTTTCGTCGATGGCTTGAGCATGATCGTATTGCCTGCCGCCATCGCACTGATCAAGGGGATCAGGGTCAGTTGGAAGGGGTAGTTCCACGGGCTGATAATCAAGACCGTCCCCAGAGGGCGGGAGATTGTATAGGAGCGGGATGGAAAAGAGAGCAGCGAGGGGCGCACCCGCTTGGGACGTGCCCATCGTTTGAGGTGAGCGATATGGTAGGAGAGTTCCTTGTATACCAAACCGACCTCGCTGAAGAAGCCCTCGAAGGAGCTTTTGCCGAGGTCGGTAGTAAGGGCGCTGAGAATCTCTGCTTCGCGGACGACAAGCGCCGACTGCAGACGCTTGAGCATCTGTAAACGGAACTCAATCTCTCTTGGTACGCCAGATTCAGCGAACTGGCGTAGCGGGGCAGCTGCATCCATAGCTGCAGTATCGCACCGCTACACCGGTTTGTCAAAATGTTGCAATCACTTCTTCGTTCAGTGCATCGATGATCTTCTCTGCAAGGAGGATTGTCGCCTCCACATCAGCGAGGCTGGCAACACCCCAGTGGGTGTGAGCATAGCGCACTGGAACTCCGATTACGATCGTGGGGATCCCCTGCTGGGCGAGGTGGATCGCTCCGGCGTTGGTACCACCGCCTTGGCGTACCCCCTCCTGGACGCTAATCTTGTGTTCAGCGGCGATATCGAGGGCAAAGCGCTGGAAGCGTGGGTTGGTGATCATCGTGCGATCGATGTGACGGAGCATCGGACCTGCTCCTACTTTCGTCTGCATCTGGTATGCAGGGGCAAAGGTATCATCGGCCGGGGTGCCTTCGAAGCAGATTGCAACATCGGCCTTCACCCGGTTTGCTGCCAAGCCTGCCCCACGCAAGCCGACCTCCTCCTGGCTGGCAAACCCTGCCACCAAGTCGACGGGAAGTTCTTTTCCTCGGTAGTGGTCCAGCACTTCGAGCATCGCAGCGCAGCCGATACGGTCGTCAAAGGCTTTGCCGAGCAACAGACCGCTCTGCAGCCGTTGCATAGCCGCCTCCGGCACGACGGGGCTCGCCGGTCCAATCCCCCAGGAACGGACCTCTTCGGCACTGCTTGCACCGACATCGATATAGAGAGAAGTGAACTCAGGAGCACCTTTGCGCTCCTCTTCACTTAGGTAATGAGGGGGAGTACTGCCGACCACTCCGACGATCGCCTCACCAGAGCGGTTGATCACCCGCACCAGGTGTGCAGGGATATTGGTGGTGACCCAACCGCCGATGGGCATGAACTCCAAGAGACCATTATCACGGATCGCTCGGACCAAGAACCCCACCTCATCGGTGTGGGCATCGAGGTGGACAATCGGTTTATCACCGCTGTGTTCATTGCGATAGAGGTAGAGGTTGCGCAGCTTATCCTCTTCAAAGCGACCAAGATCGGCGCCCTCTTCACGGATAATGGACAAAACATCATCTTCGAACCCCGAGATGCCGTTGGCATCACAGAGGCGTTTCATACGGGTATAGATACTCATGTAGATAGCTCCTTCTTCTTTATTATCCATGCTTTTGCCTCAGCTGCAACCGGTATACGATAAAAATGCTCTAGCGACGGGCAGTGCTACCTAGTAGGGGGGGGGCGTGAGGGAAGGGGAGGCGGAAATCAAAAAGAGGGAACTGCGATGTGCAGTTCCCTCTTCATCTCCTAGGGGGATCGAACCCCTGCTGTCGGGATGAAAACCCGATGTCCTAACCACTAGACGAAGGAGACCCGTTTGATAGAGCGGAAAACCGAAGTTTTCATCTATCGCATGAGCCGCTCAGGGTTTGAACCTGAGACCCACGCCTTAAAAGGGCGTTGCTCTACCACCTGAGCTAGCGGCCCCGAACGTAATCGACTATAGCAAGGAATAATCATCGATGTCAACACTCAGTTGCACACTTTTCATAAATCATTACTGAGAAGAGAGTTTACATATAATTACAAGGAAAAAAGCAAGTGAAGTGCACTATTTGCAAAAAGGGCCTTGACTATTCTGCTGCAAATCGGGTAAGTTACTCGAGGCCTCAACGAGAGGCTCGTCAAAAGCGGCAACGCTGAGACACTGATTTATGACAATTTGAGCGTAGGGAAGAGAGATGAAATGGAAGTAACCGTTAGAGGGCTTCCAGTCAATTCAAGTGGTACGGGCCAGCTCGTACTACTTTTAGAACTGGGGACAAACTACTTTAGTATATTGTTTCCGGACCTTCGGGTTCGGAAGTTTATATGACGGAGAGTTTGATCCTGGCTCAGAATGAA
>DASRNL010000051.1:0-16185 GCA_035647415.1 Sphaerochaeta sp.
GAACAAGTCTATAAACGAGTCCCCCTGCAAGCTGTAGGAACATCACCGTTACGGCGACAATCCCACACCCAAACAGGACAGTAGAGAAGGAGGTGTGCTCATAGATCGCCCCTCCACCTACCGCTCCGATGACCGTCCCGATGGTCAACAGCACCTCATGCACCATCATCCGCCGCGCTCGCTGCAGCGCCCCGCTGACCCCATGGAAGATCGATTGGGTGTAGGCGAAGGAGAAGAGGATACCAAAGAGTAGGAAGAAGAGTCCAAAGAACAGCTGTGAGGTGATCTGTGTTGCCCACAAGGCCAGCAGAGCAAAGCACCCCTGCACCCCGAAGATCCAACGCCGTTTAAAGTGCCAGAAGCTGGTGCGCCCGAGGATGAAGAAGGTCAGGCAGCTGCTGAGCCCCCGAAGTAAGAGCAACAGGCCCGTTTGGCTCTCGCTGATCAAGAGCACCTCCCGCCCATAGAGGGGGAAGATTGTAAGGATGATACTCATCCCAGTATAGAGGATAACAATACCACTCCATGCGTAGAAGCGCAGCGAGGTCGACTGGTCGACGAGCGTCCCGCTCTGACGTATCGTCGCCTCCTCACTGTCGACAGCTCGGATTCCCACCACAACAGTGCTGGCGATCGCCACCAAGGCGAAGATTGCAGCAAAGAGACCGATTCCGACCACAAAGGCGACGGTGGTGGAGATCTCAATGAGCAGCCCCCCTATATAGGAGGAGAGAGCTACCCCCGAGGACCAGGAGACGTTGAAGGCATTCACTGCTCTGTTGAGCTCCTTTTCCTCCTTGCCTCGGCTGAGCCACCCCATCAAGTGTGGCCAGAGCAGGCTCATGCTCGCACCGAAGAAGACCAGAGCAGCAAAGGCTAAGCCCACCCGTTCGGTAGAGACTAAGAGGGTGATAGAGAGGCCCATCAAAAGGAGCGAAGCTTCTACGAGGTGGCGGGGACGAAACCTTTCGGTCGCCTTCGTGCCCAACAGGCAGAAGATCAGGTAGGAGAGCGGGGTTAAGGAGGCAGCGATACCAATCTGATCGGCACGGAGGCCGAAGCGAATCCGCAGGTGATAGACCAACGCGAGGTTGATCATTGCAATGGAAAGTTGAGCGAAAAAAGCGGTGATATTGAGCACCCAAAACTGAATCCGTTCGTCTCTTTGCACTGTGCAGCCTCCGCCTCTCGGCTACACTCTATCGAAAGAGTGCCCCTTGGGCAAGATGGAAAACTCAGCCTCTGTTTCTCCAGTGCCACAGGATATACCAGCGGATCTGTGCTGTACTTTCTGCTGATACTCCTCAGTTTGGAGCTCAAATACAATATCGAGGAGATTATTGCCCAAGGAGTCAAAAACAGGTACTGTTAGGATATGAATCATGATGTGTTCTCCAATGCACCATTTCTCAGCGCTGCGACGGCATTTTTTCTTGCCCAGCTCTTCAAACCATTTCTGAATGCGATTTTTGAGAAACGAATCGATTGGGGGCTCCTCATTTCAACCGGAGGCATGCCTTCCAGCCATACAGCGGGGGTTGTTGCGCTGGTTACCAGCGTCGGCATCACCCAAGGCATCGGCACAGTGGCTTTTGCCATCTCCATCACCTTTGCAGCGATTGTCATCCATGATGCGATGGGCATCCGTCGGGCAGCTGGCAAACAGGCGGAGGTAATCAACGAGTGGAGTCGGATCTTAAGCGATCTGCACCGGGAGGGACAGTTCACCCCTGAGAACCTCAAAACGATGCTCGGCCATACGGTAAGTCAGATTATCGGCGGGACGCTCTTAGGGTTAATCGTCGGTCTTGCGGTGACAAATCGCATTGCTGGCCTCTAGCTTTTCTGTATATTCATACATATTTCTCCAAAATACTTGACTCTTTATGCATAACTATGCATGATAGCCACAATATATATGCATATTGCTATAGGAGTGTAGCTATGAAAAAACAAATAACGATGGTGCTTGTCGCCTTATTTTTGGTCTCCCTCTCCCTCTTTGGAGCAGGAACTAAAGAGAGTAAAGATGGATATGTCTTTGCCAGTGATGCCACCTGGCCTCCCCTTGAGTTTATTGAAAACGGTGAGCTCGTCGGCTTTGAAGTAGAGCTGATTCCCCTTATCGGCGAGAAGGTCGGTGTGCCCATGACCGTGAAAAATATCCCATGGGATACGATCTTCGCAGGTCTTGCCAATGGTGCCTATGATGGGGTGGCGAGCGGAGTGACAGTGACCGAAGATCGCAAACAGACGATGCTCTTCACCACCCCGATTTTGGAAGCAGGGCAGGTGGTAATCGTCCGGGTCGCCGATACTGGCTCCTATCAGGGTATCGAGGACCTCAGTGGCAAGCGTGTGGGCGTGCAGATCGGCACTACCGGAGACTTCGCCCTTGAGGACTACCCAGTTGTCCGCCGCGCCTACGATGATATCGGCCTAGCAATTGAAGACCTGCTCAACGGAAACGTTGAAGCGGCAGTCTGTGACTCTTTGATCGCCAGTGACTTTGTCCTAGAGAATGCCAACTACAAAAACAAGCTGACCGTCGTCGGTGGCCCCTTCACCGAAGAGGATATCGCCATCGCGGTGCGCAAGGACAACCCTGAGCTATTAGCCCTCTTAAACAAGGGTCTAGCGATCGCTCAGGAGGATGGTTCCTTTGCAGCCTTGAAGGCAAAGTGGAATCTTCTCTAAAAGCCTAGATATACTTTCAATGAGAGGAGCTTCGGCTCCTCTTTTTGTGTGTTTCGTGAATAATTATGCAGAACATCTTGACCTTTGTTGCATAATTATGTAGTAATACCCTGTGTCAAAAAACAACGAAACAGCTACCGATACTCATATCGAAGAACTAAAACTCCACGCCATCCGGAGGAAGGCGGTCAGCGTTGACCCCCATGCCTCCAAGGTGAAGCATGTGACGATTCACATGACCGATGGCGTGTTGATTCCCAAGAAGGATAGCCATCTCTTTAACTCGTGGCGTATCACATTCTTCAGCGCAATTGCCCTCTTGGCAAGCTTGGTGCTCTTTCAGCCCCAGCCCTACCGGGATATCTTCTTTGTCACCATCAAGGGAGCGCCGGTCACCTTCCAGGTTACGATCCTCGCCATCCTCGGTGCCTTGGTCATCGGTATCGTCACCGGCCTCGGTGCGGTAAGCAAACGCCGATGGGTGAACATCGTCAGTGGCATCTACGTGGAGCTGATCCGAGGAATACCCCTCTTGGTACAGCTGATCTTCATCTACTACGCGATGGGACGCTTCTTTAAGATCCAAGGGATGGTAGCGGCGGTCACCGCCTTGGCGATCTGCTTTGGTGCCTATATGGGTGAGATTGTCCGCGCTGGTATTCAAGCAGTCCCCAAAGGACAGATGGAAGCGGCAATCGCCCTCGGACTCTCCCGTGGCCAAGCCTTCCGCCATGTGATCCTCCCACAGACGGTCAAGGTGATCCTGCCTGCGATCGGCAATGAGTTCATCTCGATGCTCAAGGACTCCTCCTTGGTCTCCACCATCGCCCTCTCGGATATTCTGCGCAAGGGGCGTGAGTATATCTCCCGCACATTCCTGAGCCTTGAGACGATGCTGGTGGTCGCCCTGATCTACTTGATTATCACCTTGATGCTCAGCCGCCTAGTCGGAATCCTAGAAGAGAGGTTGCACGAAAATGGCTAGAATTGTAATTGAAGATCTGAGCAAAGACTTTGTCACCGCCTCTCACCGCACCGTCCATGCTGTCTGTGACGCCAACCTCACCGTCGAAGATGGAGAGGTGGTCGTTATCATCGGCCCCTCCGGCAGTGGGAAATCTACCCTGCTGCGCACCGTCAACAAACTAGAACACCCCACTGCAGGGCGCATCTTCATCGATGGTGCTGAAGTGACCGACCCCAAAGCGGATATCCGTAAGATCCGCGAAGAGGTGGGGATGGTCTTCCAATCCTTCAACCTCTTTCCACACCTCACCTCCTTGGAGAATATTATCCTCGCCCCGATGAAGGTGAAGAAGCTCTCCAGAGCAGCCGCTGAAGCTGAAGCGATGGATCTTCTACGGATGGTAGGCCTTGAGGAGAAGGCACAGGTACACCCCCCGCAGCTCTCAGGCGGTCAGCAGCAGCGCGTGGCGATCGCGCGTGCGCTGGCGATGAAGCCCAAGGTCATGCTCTTTGATGAGCCTACAAGCGCCTTGGATCCGGAGATGATCAAAGAAGTGCTGGATGTTATGCTCGATCTGGCAAAGAGCGGCATGACGATGCTCCTGGTCACCCACGAGATGGGCTTTGCTAAGGCTGCAGCGGATAAGGTTGTCTTTATGGATGAGGGAGCGATTGTAGAAGTTGCCCCACCCGATGAGCTCTTTACCAACCCCCAGAACGAACGGACCAAGCACTTTCTCAACCACATCCTCTGATCGTTGCCACTCGTATACTCCTACTAGGAGATTATGAGAAAGAGTATCTTTCTACTAGTGGTATGATTTGACTAGTAGGATTCTATCAATTTCCAAAGAGGTAAAAAAATACCATTGTTGCATTGCCGTTGTTTCACTACTCTGAAGGCCAAGGAGTACCAGATGACAGCAACCGTAGCAGCGTGGCTCGATCGCCACATCACCTTACATACTCACGATGATCCACAGGCAGAGCTGATGAACAGCTTGACCCATGCCTTTGGTGCTATTCTCGCAGCAATCGCCTTGGTAGTCGTATTGTTTTCACTGCCAGCTATCCCGACGCTTGCCCTGCGGACAGGCTTCATTGTCTGGGCGCTCTCGATGCTGTTGCTTTATAGCGTCAGTGCAGCCTACCATGCCATCCCCCATGGCACCACCAAGCGCCTCTTCAGGCTCTTTGATCACTCCAGCATCTATATTCTGATCGCAGGCACCTACACCCCGCTCTTGCTCTATATCGCCACAACGAAGGCGATTGGCATTCTCGCCTTGGTGTGGGCGATCGCAGCAGTGGGGATCCTTTTGACGGTCCTCTTCTGGCAGCGCTTCAAGATTCTCCACGTCGCCTGTTATGTGGTGATGGGGTGGCTGATCCTCTTCTTTGCAAAGGATATCTTTCCACTCTTGCCCGCTGGCCTCTTAGGTTGGGTTATCGCAGCAGGGGTAACCTACACCAGTGGCTTGATCTTCTATGGGAATAAACGGATCCCCCACTATCATGCGATCTGGCACCTCTTCTGTATCGGCGGCAGCGCCCTCTTCTTTATCGGCTACTTCCGTACCCTCATCTGAGGAGCTCTTCGATCACATAGGAGAGCTGCTCCTCAGAGACGAAGCCAAGCTGCCCGCCGAGGATCTCCCCATCGCTGGCGATGAAGATCGTTGTCGGTAAGCTGGTCGTCTGAAAGAGGTAGGCAAAGAGTCCTTCATCCCAGTAGACCGGTCCGCTGAAAGCACGCTCGATGATAAAGCGACGCAGCGTCTCCTTGGTCTCCCGCTGCCCATCGAGGGCGTTGAGGAAGATGAAGGCAATCTCATCCCCATGCGCTTGGAAGGCTGCTTCAAAGTGTGGCAGCTCAGCGATACAGGGCGGGCACCAGGAGGCGAAGTAGTTGATGATCGCAGGTCTGCCTGCACGCACTGCCTCAAAGCTTACTTCCTGATCATCGAGATTATAGAGAGGGATATCGAGCATGAGAAGGCGGGTATCCTCTTCTTGCTCTGCAGGTTCTTCGTTGGTTTGTGCCTCGGCTTGTACTGCCTCACGCTCATCGCTAACAACAGCATCTTGGGCAACCGTTTGTTCTGCAGGCGCTTCGTCTTGCGCCGCTTTATCCGCACCACTGGCAACGGGGGTGTGAGTTTCCACAGCTTCGGCTGTTGCAATCTGTGTTTCAGCAAACGCTCGCTGGGCATCTGGCGCGAGCTGGATTGTCATCCCGACCGTTGGAGTACGGTCTTTGAGCAGATTATAGGCGACGGTCCCACCGATGAAAACGATGAGAATACCAACGATGGTGATCAATAGATTGCGCTTCTGTTTGTCCATTGGGACCTCCTAAAGAAAGAGTGCTGCTGGATTAAAGCCGAGCACTAGGGCTCCTCCGAAGACCAGCAACAGGATACCACTGGCGATAGAAATAATCTTTCCATGGCGTTTGATCGCAGAGAAGACCCCTTCAAGCTGCTCTAGCAGGACTGCTGAGAGCAAGAATGGGATCCCTAAACCAAGTGCGTAGGCGAACAAGGTGACCATCCCCTGGTAGAGGAGATCGGCGTTGGCTGCCATCATCAAAGCAGAGCCAAGCAGCGGCCCTACACAGGGGGTCCACCCGATGGCAAAGACGATACCAAAGAGGATGCTCTTGGGTACATTCATATTCTGTAGCCCCTTCATCTGAATGCGATGGTTAGATGCTAGGGCGGGAATCAAGGCAAAACCGAGGTTGTTCAAGGCAAAGAGGATGACCACCACCCCACCGATTCGGTTCAAAAGATCCAGGTGGGTCGAAAGGAATCGTCCTAAGGAGGTAGAGGCAGCCCCCATCGCTACAAAGAGGAGGGTAAAGCCGCCAACAAAGGCGATACTGTTGATGATCAGTCGCTGCTGCCTTTGTCCTCGCTCAGCAACTCCTCCGGCAAGGTAGGAGAAGTACAGTGGGAGAATCGGCAGAATACAGGGACTGATAAAGCTAATAATCCCTTCTAGGAAAGCAGTAAGATATGCCATTCGCCGAATATACTACGTTTTTGCCCGGTTCACAAGAGCTAGGAAAGTTGGTACAGTCACTTCATGGCCAAACGTACCCCAGCCCTCGATTTCGACTCCTACTACCGCTTGCAATATGGTGAGCGTTGGGACGCGCTTCGCACAGCGCTTGGTCAGACACGTGAGCCGATAGCCTTTACTGATGGACTAGTACAACCCTACTACCTCGATGCCGCCTCGGTGCTCGCCGCCCAAAGCCTTGGGGTACAACGCGGGGATCGGGTACTGGATATGTGTGCCGCCCCTGGGGGTAAGACCTTGGTCCTCGCCTCCGCCTTAGCTGGCGAGGGGACTCTTGTGGCTAACGACCGCTCAGCAAACCGCCGAGCCCGCTTACGTACGGTCTTGAACGAACACCTCTCCGAGGAGTTCCGCGCTCCGATTACCATCACCAGCCACGATAGCACCAAGTGGTCACTCTACGAGCAGGATGCCTACGATAAGATCCTCTTGGATGCCCCCTGCTCCAGCGAACGCCATGTGCTCAGCGATACCAAGGCGCTCGCACAGTGGTCTCCCTCTCGGCCTAAACGGCTGGCGATCACTCAGTTTGCGATGCTCGCTGCAGCCTTGGATGCTGCGGTGGTGGGGGGACTGATCCTCTACGTAACCTGCTCGATTAACAGCGGTGAGAACGAAGCGGTCATTGAAAAGCTCGCCAAACGACGTAGCGGTCGCTTTGTCACCGAACCATTAACAATTTCTCAGGCAGAAGACCGCTCTTACGGAGCGATTATCCTGCCTGACCGTGCAGAGGGAATGGGACCCCTCTATCTTTGCCTTTTGAGGAGAACATCATCATGAGTAGTGTAGCAATCCTGCGTTGTGAGTCCTATGAGCAGGCGCAGGTTGATGCGACGGTAGCAGAGCTCTGCACCCTTGCCAGCATGCCGAATGTCGCCGGGAAACGGGTCTTATTAAAGCCCAATATCCTCAGCGACTCCAAGGAGGAGCTGGCCATCACCACCCACCCAGCAGTGCTTCGAGCGGTCATCCGTCACCTCAAAAATCAAGGCGCACAGAGTATCTTCGTCGGGGACTCTCCAGGACTGCATACCCCTGCTTTCAAACCCAAGAGCTCAGGCCTCTGGCGTGTCATCGAAGGGGAGGAGGTCCAGTGGGTCGATTTTACCGACCACCCGATCCCCTCACGGATCCCCTATACTCGGATGCGCAAGCTACCCTTGGCCCGGATCCTCAGCGAAGTGGACCTGCTCTTCACCCTGCCGAAGTTCAAGACCCACCAGCTGATGTACGCCACCGGAGCGATTAAGAACCTCTTTGGCTTGGTCCCCAACCTCTTTAAGAGCTCGATGCACCTCAAGTACCCAGCGCGCGAGCGCTTTGCCACGATGCTCGTGGGAGTTGCCACTGCTGCCAAACCCTCCTTCGCACTGATGGACGGGATTATCGCCCACGAGGGACCGGGACCTGCCAATGGCAGCCCTACCCCCTTGGGCTTGCTGTTAGCCAGCTGTGATAGCGTCGCTGTCGACTGGGCACAGGCAACAATCATGGGCTATGACCCGCAGGATATTCCCATCGTCAGCGAGGCGATCCGTCGCGGACTCGGCAGCGCTCCTACCTCCTACCCTGCCCTCAGTGCTGAAGAGCTGATCAAGGACTCCTTTCAGCGGATCACCTTGGAGAAGCGAACCAGTTTTTTCCGTTCCCTGATTCTGCCTTTCCTTGCAGGCCCCTTTGTCCGCTGGCAGGTAAAAAGGCAGCGACCCGCTCCTGAGTTCTTGGTGGAACCTTGTATCCTCTGTCGCAAGTGTATCGATATCTGCCCGGTCGATGCATTGCGGATGGAGAACAGACAGATTATCATCTCTGAAAAGCTCTGTATCCGCTGCTACTGCTGTCATGAAGTCTGTCCAGCTGATGCGATTATGATTCCAGAGCAAAGGAGTAAGCGATGAATGGCATGACATTTTGGAGTACCCTCTTGCTCTCCCTTGCTCCGATCAGCGAGCTCCGCGGTGCGATTCCTTGGGCATTCTACCGGGGAGTTCCGCTCTGCTACGCAGCGCTGCTGGGGTACGCAGGGAACCTTCTGGTCGGCCCGATCGCCTTCACCTTCCTCGCCTCCTTGCATACCCTCCTCTATCGCCACCTCTCTTGGTATGTGAAGCTCTTCGATTACTTTGTGGTACGGACCCGAAAAAAGGTCGCAAGAGCGGTGGAGCGCTTTGGAATCTGGGGGATTATGCTCTTTGTCGCCATTCCGCTTCCCTTCACCGGAGCGTGGACTGGGACCCTTGCTGCCTGGATATTTGGCCTTGACAAAAAACGGAGCCTTTTGGCAGTATTCGGCGGTGTCACCATCGCTGCCTTAATCGTTACCTCGGTAATCTACCTTGGCTTCAGTGACCACTCCATCTTTGTTAAACACTTCTGAGGTGCTATGACTTTCACTCTACGACAACAACTCAACGGTGAGCAGTATCGTGCTGCTACGACCCTCGATGGCCCGCTCTTGGTCATCGCTGGGGCAGGCAGTGGAAAAACACGCATGCTTACCCACCGTATCGCCTATATGCTCGACCAGGGGATCGCTGAAGAGGCGATCCTCGCCCTCACCTTTACCAACAAAGCTGCTGCTGAGATGGCAGAGCGGGTCCGTGAGCTGGTTGGCTTGCCCCTCAAAAAACTGACCACCAGCACCTTCCATGCCTTTGGGGTTCGAATTCTTCGAGAGTTCATCACCACCTTGGGGTGGCGGAACAACTTCACAATCTACGACTCCAGTGATCGACTCGCTTTGATCAAAGAGGTGATTTTGGACCTCGACTATGTGGTGGAGAGCTTTGATCTGTGGAAGCTGTCAGCGCTGATGAGCGATGTGAAGACCGGCAGAGCTACCCTGCAAGGCGGGCGCACCGCTGCAATCTATGCAGAGTATGAACAGCACCTTAAGGCGTACAATGCGGTGGACTTCGATGATCTGATTGTAAAGCCTTTAGAACTCTTCACCCATCACCCTGCGGTATTGCAGACACTACAAGGTCGCTATACCCATATCCTCGTCGATGAGTTTCAGGATACCAGCTTAGCTCAGTATGGAATTATCAGCACTCTGGCCAAGGAGAGCAGAAATCTCTGTGTAGTGGGCGATGATGATCAATCGATCTACAGCTGGCGGGGGGCGAACTATGAGAACATCGAGATGTTTGAACGGGACTTTCCTGAACGCCTGGAGATCACCCTCGATCGCAACTACCGCTCCACCGGTATCATCTTAGAGGCGGCCAACGCCCTGATCGTCAACAATACCGTGCGCAAGGAGAAACAGCTGTGGACCGATGGGGAGCAGGGCTCATCGATTCGCCTCATCCACCCAGCCAATGGACAGACCGAAGCCTCGATAATCGCCGATGAGATCCTCATGGCCAACCGGCGAGAGGATCGCCCCTACAACGACTTTGCTATCCTCGTACGCACCAACAGCCTGTTGGACATGATTGAAACCACACTCACCGAGCGGGGAATTCCCACCCAGGTCACCGGTGGGCTCTCCTTCTTCGATCGCAAGGAGATCCGCGATGTTATCAGCTATATAAAAGTGTTGGCCAACCCCAACGATGATATCAACACCCTCAGGGTTATCAATACCCCACGGAGGGGAATCGGGCGCACTACCCTCGAGCATCTACGAAGTATCGCTGACGCCCATAATGCTTCGCTCATGGGAGCAGCGCAGCTATTGAGCAAGGCAAACGACAGTGAAGTTCGTGAGGCAACCCGTCGCAGGGTTGCAACCTTTGTAGAACTGATGGAGGAGTATCGACACACCTTCTTCCATGGAGAAAGGCCAAAACATATCGTCCTTCGTGCGCTGTTAGAAGCCATCGATTACCAGGGGCATATCGAAGCCGAGCATCCAGAGAACGAAGCGGCTGCAGCGTTCAAGATGAAAGGGGTGCAGCTTCTTTGTGATATGCTCGCACGCTTCGAGCGAGAGCACCCCACCTCCTCTATTTTCGAGTTTCTTTCAAACATCAGCTTGGCAGGTAGAGAAAGCGAGAGCGAAGAGGATGCTGGGAAGGTCGCCTTGATGACCATCCATGCAGCCAAAGGTTTAGAGTGGGACACGGTCTACGTAGTGGCCGTCGAAGATCACATCCTCCCCCACGCCCGTGCTCTGGAGGAGAATCCAAAGAGCATAGACGAAGAGCGGCGGCTCTTCTATGTCGCCATCACCCGGGCGAGGCGAGCCCTCACTATCTCCAGCTGTGAAGCGAGAAGGCGCGGGCCGATTGAAGAGCCCTCTCTGCCCTCCCGCTTTTTGGAAGAGATTCCAGCTTCGCTCTTCGATGAGCAAGATCCAAACAAAGAGCTCTCTGAGAGCGAGATGGTCGACAAACTTCGATTATTGCGTGAACGCTTGGCAGCACAATCCTCCTAACCTATCGGCTTTGGCACGGTTGCTTGACTATGTATCCGAAAATGACCCCTCTGTTGTATTGGCGTACAGGACAGTGTTTATGCCCATATACCCAAAAGAGAATTCATCACCCTTTCAAGAAGCAGAAAAATAACTTGTCTATCAAGTTAGTAGGAATCTTGCCTTAACATTTCGAAAATAGTATCTTATTTTGCATGAACAGGAAAATATTGGCGATTCTAATCTTTGCACTCCTTCTCTTTCCTCACTTGCTCTTTGCTGCAATTACTGCTTCTTATGTCCCTAATCATCCCCTTTACCTTCAGCCTTTTAACGAGTTGCGCACCACCCTTTATGGAGGCGGGCAAAATCCATACCAAAACAAAATGGCGATCTACCTCGGCCGCTTTACCATTGATACCGGCAATGAACGCATCAGAAACATTAGACTCACTTCTCCGATAGATAACAATATTTTCTTCAAAGGTCCGAGACTTAATAACACCCTAGATCAAGAATTTGGATTCGGAGCAAAAGCCATCCTGCACAACAATGGCCAGTACAAAGATGCATCTAACCTTTGGGAAGGGCTCAACAATCCTATTCACCCAATAAATACATATATGCAAGGAATAATCACGATTGACTTCTTCCTCATCTCAGATGAGAATGCTAATTTTTTTATTCCCCAAGGCACATATTATCACGTACGAGGATTGATTGGTACCTTTAGCTTAGGCTACTCCACCACAGATGACAG
Organism: Sphaerochaeta sp.; assembly: GCA_035647415.1. Lineage (GTDB taxonomy): Bacteria > Spirochaetota > Spirochaetia > Sphaerochaetales > Sphaerochaetaceae > Sphaerochaeta. The sequence goes on from DASRNL010000051.1 coordinate 11,877, forward strand.
GTATTGGGATGCCAATTTTAACCCGTTCGTCGGTGAGGATAATAAACCATTACCTGATCTTCCCTTCTTAGGATCAGGAGGAAATTTTCCTGACGAAGATATCGATTATGATGACCCTCCAGAGATTACATATAACCTCACTATTCAAGAACAATCTGATGGCTTTACTCTCAGTGATGCAATTGGAACACAAAATAAAGCGCTTGTCGCGCAAGCACAATTGACTGTAAATCACATGCCTCAAAATTCAACATCTTCTGTTGATCTTGCTTTTACCAGTGCAAATCACAGTTCTCAGTTCCTACTCTCCCAAAACCTGAATGGAGATAGCCACACTATTCCCTATTCCTTAATCTTTGACACCACCCCCGTAAATTATGGTGAAGGTGTCCGATGGGGCAGTTTACACACTGGATTACGAACAAAAAATATTTATGTCACTAACATCCCCGCTGCTGCGGCAGAGACTGCTCTCTCTGGCACCTATCAAGATACAATCTACGTGACTATCACTCCCGTTGATACAATCTGAGCTCTCTTCCTTGCTTTTTTATCCAATTACCGTGTATTGTCTTAGTACCTCACGTGATAGGAAGAGAAAGGTATGTTCGACATTGACTATGCTAAATTCCCAGTGACCGATTTCTACGGAAGCAACTGCTTTACCGAAACAGAGATGGGTAAGTACCTCAGCGATGCTGTTATTCGTCAGCTTAAAGAGGTGCAACGGGGACAACGTGAACTCTCAAACGAACTTGCCGACCACGTCGCCAGTGCGATGCGACAGTGGGCGCTCTCCCGTGGTGCAACGCACTTCTGCCACTGGTTCCAGCCGCTCACCGGTCTCACCGCAGAGAAACATGACTCCTTCATCACCCCTACCAAAGCCGGTAAGGTGCTCCTTGAGTTCAGTGGAAAGGAGCTGATCAAAGGTGAAGGCGATGCTTCAGCCTTCCCCAACGGGGGGTTGCGTGCCACCTTTGAAGCACGCGGATACACCGCTTGGGATACCAGCTCCCCTGCTTTCCTCAAGGAAGTCAGCGGAGTTAAGACCCTGTATATTCCCACCGCATTCTTCTCCTACAACGGAGAAGCCCTCGATAAGAAGGTGCCGCTGCTTCGATCTGTACAGGCAATTGAGCGGCAGACCCTTCGAGTATTAAAGGCTCTTGGTAAGACCCGAGCAAAGCGAATCACCGTCAACATTGGTCCTGAGCAGGAGTACTTTTTAGTCGATAAAACCTTCTACGATGCACGACCGGATCTCCGGCTCGCCGGCAGAACGGTAATCGGCAGCCTCGCTGCCAAAGGCCAAGAGCTCAACGACCACTACTACGGCACCATCGGAGACCGCATTACTGTCTTCATGAGCGAGCTCAACTATGAGCTTTGGAAGCTCGGTATCAGCAGCAAGACCCAGCACAAAGAGGCCGCTCCAAATCAGTTTGAAATCGCAGTGGTCTACGATGCAGCAAACCTCTCCACCGACCATAATCAGCTCTTGATGGATGTACTGCAGATGGTCGCCCTCCGCCATGGGATGGTCGCCCTCCTTCATGAAAAACCCTTTGCTGGGGTAAACGGCAGTGGAAAGCACGACAACTGGTCCCTCTCCACCGATGATGGAACTAACCTCTATGCACCTGGACATGACCTGGAAGAGAACCTGCAGTTCCTCCTCTTTCTCACCGCCTTTATCAAGGCGATGGATCAGTACGCACCCTTGATTCGTGCAGGGGCAGCAACCGCAGGGAATGACCACCGCCTCGGCTCCTCTGAAGCCCCACCAGCGATTATCAGTATCTACCTAGGAGATCAGCTCTCCTCGATCCTCGATGCGATTGCCCAAGAGGGATTCTGTGATAAAAAGAAGAGCGAGTATGTGAAGATGGGCATCACCTCCTTGCCACAACTTCCCAAGGATTTGACCGATAGAAACCGGACAAGTCCCATCGCATTCACCGGAAATAAGTTCGAATACAGAATGGTTGGATCTTCGCAATCGATGGCCGGACCGAATATCTACATCAATGCAGCAGTAGCCCAAGTGCTCCAAGAGGCTGCCGATCGCCTAGAAGCAGCTGAGGATGTCGATCTAGAATGTCATAGCATTATCCGTGACTTCTACCAGAACCATAAGCGTATTGTCTTCAATGGCAACGGCTATAGCGACGAGTGGAAAGCTGAAGCAAAACGTCGAGGACTCCCTGAGTTCCCTGACACCGTCAGTGCGCTGCCTGAGATGGTAAATGCTAGCTCGATCGCCCTTTTTGAATCGCAGAAAATCCTCAGTAAATCTGAAGTTGAAAGCCGCCTCGAGATCTACCTGCAGACCTACAGCAAACAGATCAATATCGAAGGGTCGATTATGGTTGAAATGTGCCGCAAGCAGATCATCCCTGCTGTCAGTGCATACCTCAAAGAACTCACTAGCTCAATCCAAGGTCAGGAAGCTATTGGGCTCAAATCAGCAACCAACCAAAGAAACCAGGCTGAACTGCTCCAACTATCGTTGGAGGCAGCAATTGCAGAGACCGAAGTGCTCCATAGTGCAATTGGTAAGGCGCTCTCACTAAGTGGAGAAGTACAAAAACAGGCTGAGTTCTACCGCGACACCGTGGCTACGCAGATGCAAACCCTGCGCACACACGTCGACTTGCTTGAAACCTACACCGATAAACGCCTCTGGCCTCTCCCCTCTTACGACGATTTGCTCTTTAAACTCTGAGAAATAACGGCAAAGATAATGCCTTGGTATGGAGCGAGTAGATAGACGCTCTCTCCGCTTCCTGTCTCTCGTTCTATTGAATGGGTAGAAAACCTTGCACGAACTTTCACACCATCTTTTAAAAGAAAGGAGAGCAATGTACACGGTTGGCTTCGTCCACTCATATTTAAGATGATCAGTCGCTGCTCATCTCCTAGGATCCGTGTGTAGGCTAAAATAGCCGGATTATTGCACGTTAAAAAGTCGCAGATACCACGCTGTAGAACAGGATCTGCATCTCGCAACGCGATCATTGCTCGATAGAAGTTAAGCATCGAGTCCTGCTCAAGTTCCTGGTTTTCAACCGAAAAATAGTTAGCACTCGGAGTGACCTCTAACCAGCTCTTTCCAGTGGTAAAGCCACTTCCCTTTCCCGTCGACCAAACCATCGGCCCCCGTGCCAAATCACGTCCTCGATGAAATGGCCAAAAACGTTTGCCTAATGGATCTTGCTTCTTCTTTAAAGCAACCCGAGAGTTTTGCAGCCCCAGCTCTTCACCGTAATAGAGAAAAATTGTGCCGCGTTGGGTCAATAAGAAAAGGGCAGCTAAGCGCATCTTATCTTCATTACCTCTAACTCGACTGGAGAAGCGAGATAGATCATGGTTATTCAATGTCCAAGCGGGGGTACGCTTACTTCCAATAGCTTCATACCATCGTTTAGCAACCCTTCTCCAGTGTGCCGCAGAAAAACGCACATGAAGCAACGATGCGTCGAAGCTGAGATGAAGCATATCACTATCTCTTCCGATATAGGCAGCAGCTAACTCTGGTTCACCAGGCATTTCGTAGAGAATATCACCACACAGTAAACGATCTGTTTCGTAGGAGTCCGCAATATGTCGCAAATCCAGTAGACGAGGGTATGTTTCCGGTCTGTTTCTATCAAAGATATGCCGCTGCATACTATATGCATACGGTTTAGTCCCAAGAGAAACAGGGTTGTTCCGCAATGATGCATCTTTTGTTAGACCATTCACATAGGCAAGATGAATACCATCAACACCAAGGTCGTACCAATGACGCAACACTGCTTTAAATTCTTCAGCAACTTGTGAATTTTGCCAATTTAAGTCAGGTTGGAAAGCAAAAAATGAATGAAAATAGTACTGATTCCGTTTTTGATGGAAGCTCCAGCCTTTTCCACCAAAGGCGCTCATCCAATTGTTAGGCACAGTATCTTCCCAAAGGTAGTATTTGCTATATGCAGACTCAGCATCAGTACTGCTATCAACGAACCAAGGATGAGAATCAGAAGTGTGAGTTACAACCATATCAAGAATTACTTTCAACCCACGGTTATGAGCCTGTTCGATGAGCAGATCAAAAGTATTTGCATCGCCAAGATCATGATGTACTGCATAGTAGTCAGATATATCATAACCGAAGTCTTGGTCTGGCGATTCAAAGATAGGGCTGAGACGTATGCCATCTACTCCGAGTTGGGAAATATAAGTCAAGTCCGGAATGTTGGTGTACTTTCCTTTGGTACATTCCAGTCTTAGGCTACCTCCCCCTGGTTACCAGTATCCCTCTTAGTAC